>NZ_BBLT01000009.1 GCF_000775915.1 Sporocytophaga myxococcoides | reverse complement strand
GTAACGGAAAACTGGTAACTTCAGGAACGCCTACACCATTAGCCATGGATGATCTGACATACAAGTATGAGACGATAGCTAATGGCTATACCAGAAATACGAACAGGTTAAGATCTGTGAGTGATGCGGTAGGTAACGGAAACTATGCTGATGATATAGACAATCAGGCTAATAACAACTATGACTATGATGAAATTGGAAATTTGAAATCTGATGTTCAGGAGGGGATAGCCACAATCGAGTGGACAGTGAGCGGAAAAATATCGAAAGTAACACGTTCTTCAGGCAGCACAAAGCCGGATCTGGAGTTTAAGTACGATGCATTAGGAAACAGGGTCGCAAAAATCTCTAAGCCTCCAGCGACCAAAACAGATGCCTCTACCTGGACAACATTGTATTATGTAAGGGACGGAGTGGGTAATGTAATGAGTACATATGAGCAAAGAAAAACCACAAGCGCACAGGAGTTTTTCTTGAAAGATCAGACGCTTTATGGAATCAATAGGTTAGGCTTGTTGGATAAGGATAAAAATCTTACTACATTAACAGCTATATCAAACAGTATTTTTGCAACTTCGGTAGGCAAGAAGCTATTTGAGGCAAGTAATCATCTGGGTAATATATTGACGGTCTTTACGGATCGAAAGATACCAGTTGTTTCAGGGCAAAACGTTCTTTCTTATACTGCTGATATAACTTCAACAGCCGATTATTACGCTTTTGGATCCTTGATGCCGGGCAGGAAATACACTAAAGTGGTTTATAGGTATGGCTTCAATGGAAAGGAAAAGGATAATGAATTTGATGTCGATGGTTCTGATTATGATTTTGGAGCCAGAATGTATGATTCGAGATTAGGGAGGTTCTTGAGTATAGATCCCGATGCTACGAAATTTGCATTCCAGTCTCCTTATACCTATGCACAGAATACTCCAATTCAGGCTATAGATAAGGATGGAAAGTTTCTCAATTTTATTCTGAAATATGGAGTAGAAGTGGGTATCAATATTGCTACGCAAATGTTGACAGCCTACATGTTTGATGAAAATGTAAAATCTTTTGAAGAGGCTTATGATAAGGTAAGTTTTAGGGATGCAATTTTTGAGAGCGCCGTAGACATGGTTTCACCTGGAAAATTAAAAGTAGCAGGTGAAGCGGTTATAAGCATATTCAAATATATAGACGAGGTTGGTATAGATAATGTAACAACTCAGGGGCTATTAGAGGCGGGCCTAACAACTTTCATAGAAAACGCATTAGGGGATAAATTTGAGAAGTTGGGTAAGGATGCGGTTCAGAAGGGGATGAAGAAGTTGGGGGTAAGTTTACCTGACCTTGATTTTAAGGCAGCTAGTGCAAATGCTAAAGATGGTAAAGTTGCATTAGATAATAATACCTTAATTGCGGCAATTGAAAAGGGTGAGAAAGCTGAAGTGATAAAAGCGATTGGAGGTAAGAAGCCTGTGATTTCAACGCAAGCTGCAAAAGAGTTTTTAGTTAAAGGAGATAAAGATAAATTGAAAAGCTTTATGAAAGACACAGGTGCTACTATGTCTAAAAAAGGTGGTAGCAAAGCTCAGGTGGATGCATTGAGAGAGGAAGCAGCAGGGATGAAAAGAAGTTTACACCCCAAAGATGCGAAAGTAGTAGCTGATGCAATAAATAACAATGCTACGATAATAACTAGAGATGTTAGACTGACGAATTTTATTAATGCTACAAAACGACCAGTAATAGGTTATTAAAATTATGATAGAGGAAATAGAAATTATTGACTTATTAAGAAAAATTGAAACAGGTGAATTGCAGGTATATCCAACAGAGGATCCTGATGAAATTTATGCAGGAAATGTAACATATAAGGTAAGCAATGGTTGGGAAATAGTTGTTTTCAATGATGCAAATACTTGGGACTATTTGGATAATGTAAAAACTTCGGATGGTAGGAGTATAAATGTTGATGAACTAGATAATTATATTACTATAAGAAATTATGTGCCACCAGATGAAGTTGCAAAAAATATATACAAAATTCCTGGAGGTATTGATAAAGAGTAGGCCCCTAATCCTCTTCTGACGTCCCACAATCTTTCCGCAATTAATGGTTCGCTGTAGCGAAGTCGATGGAAATGAAAATAGTAAATTTATTGTATGACGAAAATATCAAAACTAGATTGCAGAATTTTAGAAATATCCACAAATGAAGATGATGTACTAATTATTGGATTTTCTGAAGATGATTCATATGAAAATACCTTGATTATTCAGTATTTAGATGAACAGACTGAAGATGATATTGAAAATGGCTGGTCAAAGTATTATTTGGAATATAGTCTTTCTAATATGGTCTCATATTCTTGTTTAAGTAAAGTTATAGTGAATTCTAATGAGGTTAAATTTATTTTAAATGAAACAGGAGAAAATGTTTTCAATTTAAACGAAATACATATTAAATTTAAATTTGAAAAAGTTCGCATATTGGAGTTAGTAGAGATTTTTACTAAAATCTTTAATGATGGAGAAGTGAATTTAGAAATAAATATAGGGTGATGCATGGAAGTCTGCTCCACAACTCCCATTCTGGCATGCTAATCCCACAATCATTCCGCAAGTAATACTTCGATACAACGAAGTGCGTGAAAATGAAAAGGTTGAAAGATGTAGATAGAGTAAGTTTGAGAAGAGTTGTTTTTAAGAAAGAGATTTTAAAAAAGTAGAATAAAAAAAGTATCTGAAAGAAGTGAACTTAACACTTCGGACAGGTACTTTTTCTGTTTAGCACGAGTCTCATGGCTTTGGCTTGTCTGATTTGTTCTGAAAAGTCCATATCGGGAAGTTTTTGGATATACGCTTCCAAAGGTGTAAGCCCATTGAGAGCATATGAGGTCTGAAAATATTATAGTCTTCAACAGATCTTATAATACAGTTGAAAAGTTCTTTAAAAGATTGAGGTTGGTAGTATCTGATATAACGCTTCATTATTTTGTTGATAGCTTCAACAGGGTAGCAACTCCCACAACCTTTCCGCAAGTAATACTACGCTGTATCGAAGTCGGATGATAATAAAAAGGTTGAAAGGGATCGATAGATTAAGTTTGAGAAGAATTGTTTTTAAGAAAGAGAGTTTGAAAAGTAGAAGAAGAATAAGTATCTGAAAAAAGTAACTTATCACTTCGGACAGGTACTTTTTCTTTTTCGATGAGGTTCTTGCTGCTTTGGCTTGCTTAATGTGGTAAGATTAAATAATTTAGGAAATAAAAACTCAACTAAAATGAAAAGGAATTTTTATTATTTTAAACCAGCGGGTTTACTTTGTGTCTTATTGTTTTTTATTTCAACTTTTGCCTATGGACAGTATTGTTATCTCGGGACAGATAGCGAAGAATTGCAAACTTTTCTTCATTCAACCACACTCTTAGTTTTGTCTGGAGACGAAGAGTTTGATAAGAAATTGGAGGAAGGATTTAAAGAATATTGGAAAGTAACTCCTTATAAAGTTGTCAAGGAAAGTGAACTTTCGGAATATATTAAAAATCCTGCTTATAGTATTTTTATTCCATTGTTGATTAGAGTTGATATGCAAAGTTCAACAACTACTCTTATGAGGCCGAGAGGGAATAGTTTTTTTGATCATTCAAGATACTGGCTGGCACTTTATAACGGAGGAAAGAAATCCATTGGAAAATTTACATCATATGATGAAATAGCCTATGCACCTTTTGATATATATGGTACAGAAACATCTGCAGAGGAGTCATATTTCAGAATTCCATATATGATCAAGAATATTAATGATGCTGTGGTTTTGGTGAAGGAAAAATCCATGGTTGGAAGAAGAGGTGCTATAATAAAGTCGTTGGTTAGTGAATATAACAGTAAGACTCCTATATTAAAAAATAAAACTTTATTGATCAATGAAGATCTATTGTCATCAAAGATCGATAGCAAACCTGTACTTGATGTTGAATTGTTGAAATTATATCCTTATAAATATAAAGTAGCCAAACAATCCGAGATAGAAAGTCTAATTGCGTCCAAAGACAAGAATTATTGCTATTTTACAACTGCCATTGATTATGCCAAGCAATTTTTTGTGTTTGATATAGAAAATCAATCAGTAGTTTACACGATCATTCCAGGTTCAGGAATTCAAATAGAGGCTAGGGATATTATTGAACTCACTAATGCAATAAAGAAATAAGAGGTTGGGGTAACTACATCACTCTAGAGTAATATGGATAACACTACAAGTCGTCATCCATATTACTTAGTATCTTTTTATGTTTACAGTCTCCCGCTGAAGCAGCAAAAATGCTATCAAATTATAGGTTCTGTGATTATAAAAAATAATATCTTAATAGCTTAATGTCTATATAAGAGCAGAATTTATCTGACAATCAAATATTTTTTCAGGCTGTTTTTTCCCGTTAATATTTCCAAAACATATGTCCCTGGGTTTAATTCTTTCGTGGATATTGAATTCATATTGTTTCTATCCAATTGTTTAAGAAGGCTCCCACTTAAATCATATAGGTTGGCTGAATAGTTACGAGTACTATTGTTTGTATTATCAATTTTTACATTTACAGTTTCACCTGCCTGTACAGGATTAGGATAGATTAAAACAGTATTACTATTGGCGCCTAAATCAATAAAAATCGTCTTTAGTTCTTCTTGTTGCCCATCATTATCTATTTGAACGATTTTTATATAACAAGAAGAGTTTGAAGACAATATATATGAGTATTCTGAAATTCCGGAAGTATTATTCGTTCCTTCCTGAAATCCTATTGAAAAGAAATTTATGCCATCCTCACTTTGGTATATTTCAAATCCCGCATTGTTTTTCTCAGCTATGGTTTTCCACCTAAGCTCAATGTCTGAGGATATCGTATAAGAAACACTGATTAACTTTACGGGCGCTACAAAGACAATCAAATCAGTAATTAGAGGGTTTATATTGCCTGTTGTGGTGAACGCGGTATGACCTAAAAGCCCGGATCCATCGATGTAACCGAAGTTCTGAAAATCACCATAGGAGGTAAGTGCACCATTAACTACTACATTGTTGCTGTAGTTTGTGAAATTATTTGATGTTAATTGAGAAAGAGCTCCTATATTGATATTTCCTGACTGCACATTGAAATCAGTAGATATGACTTGACCGTTCAATAAATCGAATAAACCTCCCTGAACATTTATTATACCGCCCTGCAAGAATTGTCCGTTTTCGATGAGTATACTGCCGCCAGTCTTTACGGTCAAGTTTGTAAAAAACAAATTGTTATTTACAGTTACATTATCAGTTTCTGAGGGTAGACAGTTGCAGGACGGCCCTCCTGGTGTGGTTGACCAATTGCCTGGATCATCCCAAGATCCATCATTGCGACTATAAAGGTTAGCACAAAAACTAAAATGACAGCTGGTGTATAGTAATGTGAAAAGAAAAAATTTTTTCATTAAAATTAATTTTATACGAATCGTAAATTTAGCCTTATAAAACTATTTTTACAATCGATAAAGTAAACTATGTTCTTTTATAATTTTAAATCAGTAGTACTTATGAGATATTTCCCAGATAATACCATAGTTCCTGAGATGTTCCATTGAATATAAAGTTTTTAGTAACTTTATTATAATTTCTGGGATCCATAATATATGCAAAAGCAAATTTGGCAAGGTTAAATCTCTCTTTGCCAAATGAAAAAAGAAGTAATAAGTCAGCAACCTGTGCGGAGGTTAACCTATTATGGTAAATGAGATCTTTAGAAGCTGCCAATCGGATTACACCTGATTTAATTTCTTTAAAGTCATTTTTTATAATTTCGAATTCTTCAGGAAGGATCTCTTTAATGGAAAATTATAAGTATTAGCTATTAAAGGACTGATATCTTCAAATCATATACTATTGTTGAGATGATTGTGACCATGCTTATTGCAGGTGTGACAATAAGTATTTCCTATTCCTCTTTCAGGATCATCAATGGACAATTTAAACAATATAAGGATAGGTGTCATAGAAATTATGAACTTGTTTTATTTAATAAGTTTATGATGAAAGATTTTACAAATGCTTTACGAATTATAAGGAAGCCTCATGGATATATCTGTCAGTTTTCAGATAAAGCAATAGAATATGAATTTGAAGATTCGTTTATTCTCATAAAAAGCAACCTTATTGATACATTAAAATTAAAAATTCAGGATCCCTAATTTCCTTTTCTGAATGAGGAAGAAGTTATGCCAGGATCATTAATTGAAAAAGTGAAATTTACAGGTCGAGTAGAGGACCTAAAGCTTCCACTTTTGTAAAAAAAAGAATATGGATCGGATGTACTTCTTGAAAAGATGACGGAAGGTACTAATGAATGGGATTGACATAAATAAGGTTAAAAAGGCACAGGTTAAAGCTGAAGAGAAAAGCTTTTTACATGACATCATAGACTTATTCAATAAGGATTTAAGTTTATTTGGGAGTAAGTTAAGTGATAAGAAAAAAGAAGTTTTCCATCATAAACTTGGAATTCTAGACAAAAGCTATAAAACTAGTGTAACAAGCGAAAATATGAGAAAACAAAGGTCAATAAAGAAGAGGTAAGTGTTTCTTTTATTTGACCTTAGTTGTTTTTGTTTTGATGCTTACTTTCCGATACAAAATGTAATGGTATATTAAGTGTCAGTGAGTTAGCATGAGTTAGTAACAAAATAGTAACAGGGTATAAGGTTGCTGTTGTAAAACTCCTAAAATTAGCTATTATTAGTGATTCTATACCAGTTTTGTTACGAAAGTAGTATTGCTGTGTAAGTCATTTACTAATTGGTTCAGCTCAAACACATTCGACATTAGCGTTTGTTCTTCTTTTGTAATACCAAATCTCTGAGCCAGCTTTTGCCAATCTTTAACCGAGGTCTTTATAACAATTACATTGGCTTGTTTCTTATTAATGCTCGTCCTAAAAAAGTCTGCAGTTGAGATTGGTAATCCGGTTATAAATTTACATTTTTTTATTAATCCTAAAATCGCTTTACATTTGATCACCAGAAGAAGCGGAATCAGACTCAGACTCTGCGGAGGAACAACCTGCCAGGATTACTCCGGTCATATAGGTCTCATAAAAGTGTGAGTCTTTACATATTGACACTTAAGCAAATACCAGAGTTAAAGGATCTTCTTTGTGGGGTCTTTAAAAAGGGCTAAGTAGGAATAAATCAATAAAAGTTTAGCTTTACACCTGATTAGAGCTTTGCTATGCCAAAAACTACCTTAAATGTTTAATTTTTTTTATATATTGTAAGTCTAATATTTTTCAATAATATTTTATACCTCAGTTAAGACCTTTTTAATTATTAAAATGCAATCCGACAATAAAAGAACTGTGGCAGAAAAAACTTCGGTCCCACAAAATATGGCGGAAAAAATATTCCATTTAGAATACTATTTTAATCTTTTAGTTTCTATTCAAGATGGAGAAGAAATTGGTTGTGAAATAAAGGATGATTGTCATATTGATTTTACTAAAAGAGGTAAAGCTAAATTAATCCAACTAAAACATACTATTCTAACAGCAAGAAATGGAAGTCCTAAAAATTTAACATCTAAAGATGTTGATCTTTGGCATACTGTAAGTAATTGGATTGATTTAATTTGTGATGAAAATGATAATCGAAAATTGGAAGAAGACCAAGTAAGGTTTATCAATGATACTAGCTTTTCTCTGGTTACTAATAAAGTAATAGAAGGTAATTCCTTTTTGACTTTGATATTAGATTATACGAATAATAAAATAGATATTGAATCAATAAAGTCAGAAATTAAAAATCTACTAAATACAGAAGATGAGAGATCTGTAGTTGATACTTATATTTTAAAACTCCTTAATAAACCCAATACTTGGTTATCTCATTTCTTTAGTAAAATTAACATTAATAGTAATAATTTTTATGACATTAGAGACGCAACGTTAAAAAAGTTAAAAGAACGTTTTCGCTTATCCAATCACTTTGTTGAAAGTATTTATGATAGTTATTATTCAAGCCTCAAAGATCTTGTTTATGAAGCATCTTTTAATAAAGCGATTATAATAAATAAAGAAACTTTTGAAAAAGGTTTGGAGCAATGCGTTTTAAAATACTCTCCTGAGAAGAATTATTATACATTAAATGCCGATTCTGAAATTCCTTCTGAAGTATACAAAAATTTTGCCGAACAAGTTTTTATTAAGCAGTTAGTTGATATTAAAGCTATTGAAAATGAAGGTGATATATTAGAACTTACAGAGCATAGATATATGGCAAACAATAGTTTTTCTAGATGGGAGATGTATGAAGGAGAAATTGATAATGTTATTTCTTTTAAGAAGGAAAGAAGAACACATTGGCAGAATGCTTTTAAAGAAGTATACAATAGAAAGAACTTAGCTAAGATAGAGCAAGTGACCGGCGAGGAAAGAGAAAATTTGCTAATTGATTTAGGGCAAGAATGCCTGAGTATTGTTAGAAAAAAAGATCTTAAATATGGTGGTGTTTCATTACAAATTCATGTTTGCAATGGACACTTTTATTGGCTTTCTGATATTCCAGAAATTGGTTGGAGGAATGACTGGAATGATAGATTTGAACCTAAAAAATAATGAAGATTAAATCTGTTTATCATAATGAATTGCTCGGTTTAATTGCTGTAGATGCAGTTTTGCAAAGGACTAAATTGATTTCTCATGCGAAGTCTCTATTAATTCTCCCACTTCTTTTTCACAATGAGACATTAAATTATATTTTAGAAAATAAGATAACAAATATTGAAGAAATAGTAACAAAGCGATGTAAGCTCATTTCTAACTTTGAAATAAGATATTACTCTTTTTTACCTATAACAATCAATGCAATTTATTTAGGTTCTTCTTTGGGCTATTTAAATGTTAATGAAGATGGCTTGGGATATATTCAAAACAATGGTACGTCTAGGGAAGATTTAGGTATGAGAGCCAATAAACTTATTAATGCAGCGCCTTTAGTTGGAGAAATATTAAATGAGGATGCAATCAGACTTTATTCATTTTTACACCTTAAAATATGAAGTTTAATATTAATAAATTAATTATTTGGAAAAGCTCACTAGAGTCCACTCCAATTATTTATTCTTTTGAACCTAATAAAATTAATGTCATTACGGGGGGAAGCAATACAGGAAAAACATGTGTTTTAAAAATAATTGATTATTGTTTATTTGGTAAAAATAATGAAGTGCCAGATGATGTAAATGAAAGAACATCTTTTTATGGAATTCAAATAACAATAAATAATGAAACTATTACCATAGGAAGAGCTTCTTTTGATGAATTTAATAAGACTTCAGAGAATTATTATTTTTCTGAAGAAGGGAATATCCCAGAAAGAAGTCCTAAGTTATTGCCTAATTATTTAGTCAAAGAAAATGTTATTAAAAATTTCCTTGAAAGAGAGTATTATATAACTGAAAATTATGAGTTAAGAAAAGTTGGAACAAAAATTAAAGAAGGAAGTAGATTAAAACTTGAATATTTTTCAATATTTAATACTATTTCACAAAATCTAATATTGGATGAGGAGAATTTTTTTGATTATCAACTTAATGGTAGAGATCGTCAGTTATATAGAGAGGTGTTAGAAAGTATTTTTGATATCTGTATTGGGATTTCAACTCAAGAAGAGTATGAACTAAGGAAAGAAATTGCTAAAGTTAAAAATTCATTAAATTCCTTACAAAAGAAAAAAGAAACTGCCGAAAGAAGAATTAATAAAAACGAAGAGTTTATAAGAAATCTCATAACTAAAGCACGTCAGCTTGATCTAGTTGATGATGAAATCGATGTTAATAATTTGGAAGAAGCGTTTTGGATATTAGAAGAGCGAATAAATTCTCAGTTTACAGAATTACAGAAGTTAGTTGTACCTGATGATTTTAATGAAATTGATAAAGAGCGGTATAATATAAGGCAAAAAATAAGAAGTCTTAGTAAATTAAAAGAACAAATAGAAGAGCATGGCGCGCTTCAAAAAGAAAAAGAAGATTCGTTAAAACCTATAGACTACTTATTTCAAAATAAGGAAAATTTAATTAATCTCACAGGAGTAAATGATTTTATAAATTTATTATCAAGTGAGTTAAGAATGATTAAAGACTCACTTAGTGTTGTTCCCAAAGCAAATGCTAATATTGATGAAGAAATCACAATACTTGGACAACAACTAGAGGAAGTTGAAAGGAAGCTTAATAGTTATCCTAAGAAAAAAGATTTTGTAAATGTAAATCAGAGAAATATCGGGCTTATACAAACAAAGACCGAAATTAAAAATTTTCTTAGCGAGAAACGCAATATAAAGGATGAGAATATTGATAGTTATAATACTTTAATTAGAAAATATCAAGAGCAAATTGATTCATTAACTGCAAAATTGCCTGAGGATGAAGTTCCGTTAAGGAATAGAAGAATTAATTTATTAAATTCTTTAATTCAAAATTATTACAATCAGGTGAAGGACTCTCTAGATAATTATCGCAATTATAGGGTTGAATTTGACTATAGGAGAATGATACTAGAATTATTAAAACCTGGTGATGACAAGTCTGCAAGTATAAGTGGAAGTTCCAATTATCTTTTTCTACAATTATGTTTATTCCTTGGTCTGCATGAGCTTTTTATTAAAAAGAAGGTAGCTAAAAATTATGTTCCTCAATTCCTAATCATTGATTATCCAAGTTTGCCATATAAGTCAAAAGAAACCAATATATCAGATCAGAGTATTAATGATTCTGACAGGATTAAACTAAGGAGCGCATTTGAATTACTTAATAATTTTATAGAAGTTATTACAGGAAATAATGAAGGCCAATATGGTGATAACTTTCAAATAATTATATTGGAGCATATTAGTCCAGACATTTGGAAGCATCCTTCTAATTTAGAAAGATTTCATTTAGTTGAAACATTTAGAGATGAGAAGTCTCTACTAGGATTTTAATTATTTATTATAAGTTAAAAGGTAATGGAATGATCTTTAGCAGGATATTGCGTAAAATTCATCCTGAATAGTTCTATGAAAACATTCACAGATTCTATTGCTTTGTGGGTTTCTCAATGGGAGACTCGCATTTTTCAAGAAATGCTTCCATTTCCTGATCAAAGTCAAAACCTCGTCAATTTTACTTTCAACAATACTTTCCATAAGTTTTCATTTACTTATTTTAAAAAATTTTAGAAATTGACTTAGCATTTTTGTTTTAATTTCTTCAGTACTAATTCATCAATTGCCTTATAATACTCTTCAGGTTTTGTAAAATCAATTTCAGAATTGTATGATTTAATATAAGAAAAATCCTTCTCTTCAATTCGTTCATCTCCGATCCAGAATGAACCGTCCTGAATGTAATGACTTATTCGTAATTTACCATTATTACTTTCTCCTCCATTATTAATCATCTGATTCAGCCAAGGCTCAAATTCCAGATAATAAAATAGAATTACCATGGGGGTATCCTTGGTAATTTCTCTAAAATAGTTAAAAGTTTTAAAATCTGGGAAATGGCTGTCTATAACCTCAATTGAAATGGATGGCTCTTTATTTGAACAGTTCAAACTTTTACTAATACCAAAGATGTCGGAGATGAAATAATTCGATCTACTTAGTGATTGTTTTACTTCTTTTTCGAAATGATACTTTGTGAAAGTAAAAATCGTATCTAGTTCTTTTTCCTTATATCCAAATGTATAGCAACAAATCCTAACTCTATCTCTTGCATTTATAAAGTTGTGAATTGTGTTAATTTTAACTTTATGTTCTTTAGATAGATACTTTCTTCCTCGTATATTTTTACGGTTATTCCCTCTTGAAAAGAAATGAGAACTATTTCCTCTGCTCCTAATAAAAAGTAAAACCTCTTCTGCTTCATCTGTTATTTTCTCGCCTTTATACTTCGTCCTTATACCCTCATCCTCTAATTGTTTACTGGTAATTGTAGGTTTTTGACCATCTTTAAGATGAACAATTCCAATATTGTATTTGTATTGTTTCGATTTCATAATTATTGTACAATAAATCCAATCGTCCTGAAATCTGTCGGTGTCAATATCTTCATCAGATAAACTCCTGTTCCTAATGGGAGCGAGAAGTTAAGGAGATAGTTCTCCTGTCCATTATAAGAAGCTTTTGAAATCGGAAGACCTTGTGAATTGATAATTTCAATATCAATGGCCTGTTCTTTATCAAGATCAATTTGCGCATTGAATATTCCGTTATTAGGATTTGGGAAAATCTTTACAGCCTTAATCTTATTCAATCCTAAGCCAAGCGAATCATCACTTCCAACTGAAGTGGGAGGAATGAAGAATGTAATCGTTTTTCTTATGCTGTCAGTACATTCACCAAGAAAGGCGGTTAATTTTACTGAATAAGTACCCGGTTTCCAGAAGTACAATTCCGGGCTGTCTTTAGGAGAATCAAGCAATAGAGGATCTCCGCTAAATGACCATTGAATTGAATCAGGAAGTGGATTTGAAACTTCTACAAAAACTACAGTATCACCATATTCAACAAAGCTGGGAAGTAAAAACTGCGCACTGAGTAATTCTTTTGAAGTTTTTAGCTTAAAGGTCTTCTCTGCATAACACCCGTCAGCATTTTTTACTTTCAGATGATATGTACCATCTGTATGAGTTGTGAAAATCTGTGCTTTGGTAAGTAATGATTGCTCATCCCTCCATTCATAATCAGAACCAATATTACCAGCATCGAATGTAACTTGTTTTCCTGGGCATATAATTGTTGAGTCAGGAATGGAGAACACAAATTGAACAGAATCCTGTAAAGTACTTTCCAGTGATGCAATACAATTTCTGCTATCCAGAATTCTGGCTTTAAATGTTCCTTGGCATAAGTTATTCAGAGCAGCGGTAGTTAGTGTCGTGTCATTATTCCATTGATAATAATATGGCGGTGTTCCTCCTGAAGCAAGTATTTCAAGCTGTCCATTGCATTCAATGTTACATTTAGGATTTATTCTGGTTGCAAAAGATACTTCAAGCTGATTTGATGGTTCTGTTATAATTGCAACTTTAGAAGACTTACAATTATTGGCATCAACAATAGAAAGATTATAGCTTCCGGGAGGAAGTTTTTCAATTAGTGAGTCTTTTTCTGGGAAATTCTGCCATTGATAGATAAAAGGCTTTATCCCTCCAGATACACTTGTTTTAATTACACCATTGCTAAAGCCGGCACATTGAACCTCTGTAATATTAAAATTTATTGCGATTGAATCCGGACGACCAACATATACGCTGAGCGTATCTATACATTCATTCTTGTCTTTGATTCTGACAATGTGGTTACCACCTGAAATAAAAGTAAAATCTTTCTTTGTAAAGTATTCTCCATTATCTAATGAGAATTTATAATCAGGTATTCCTCCGATCCCGGTAACAGAAAAGCTACCATCGTTTTTGTCGA
Organism: Sporocytophaga myxococcoides; assembly: GCF_000775915.1. NCBI lineage: Bacteria > Pseudomonadati > Bacteroidota > Cytophagia > Cytophagales > Cytophagaceae > Sporocytophaga > Sporocytophaga myxococcoides. Next base: position 238,211 of record NZ_BBLT01000009.1, on the reverse strand, counting down.
AACAGGTTGCTTCTGTAATATTTGAGGGAATGATTACAAGTTTATCAGGTTCCGAAACAGAAACTGTAGTGTCTTTGATTCCGCATCCATTCGCATCTTTGGCATGACAAGAGTATGAAGCAGGAGCAAGAGAATTTATTGAAGCACTAGTCAGATAATTTTCGTGATTATTGACAGAATATGAATAAGGTAATGTTCCTCCTGAGGTATTTACAAATGAAATTACTCCATCGTTACTTCCATTGCATTTGGCATCGAATGCAAGTACAGAAGATTTAAAAACCGAAGGTTGTTGTAAAGTGTCTTTTTGAATATTGCTAAAGCAACCATTGTTATCTTTGACTTTCATGTAGTAGTAACCTGCACTCAAATTACTGAATTGATTTAATGAAGATTGTTGAGATGATGAAAAATCAGATGAGGTTGATAAATAATAAGTATATGGCTTTACTCCACCTATTGCAGAAAGTGTAATTTTACCATCTTTAAAGCCATTACAGCTAATGTTTGTTCCACCAAGATAAGTAAGATCAGCAGGAATACCTAGATTTAAAAGGGCTGGTTCTGAAATTGTAATATGTATGAAGTTAGAGCAAACAGAGTAATATCCATTTTTTACAACAAGCTCATAAGTGCCTTTAGGTAATCCAGTCATTCCTTCTGTTTTATTGTATGCATCATCAGGAAAGATAGGGTATGTAACAGAACTATTAAGTATTGGAAAACTTGGATCATCTAAATTTTTTAAAGCATAATAATAAGTGCCGCTTCCATCGACTTTAAGGACTTTTATTTTTCCTGACGATTCTCCTGCGCATTTGACATTAGTGGTGAGAATATAGGCATTTGTATTTTCTATATGAGGTCCGTCAGGCTGTACAAAAATTGTAGTTAAAAAGTTAGTTGGCAGGTAACTGGTTACTCCATTGTATCTGCTATAAACCCTATAATTCTTTTTTATAACCTTTCCTGTTGTATTTGGAGGAACAATGACTGTAAGAGTATTCCCATTTTGCCCAGGGATCTCCTCCCATCTTATTCCATCTGTCATTTCCTGCCATACATATTCACTTTTTTTCCATATACAATCTGTTTTAAGTCTGATAGTATCCCCAACACAGACGTTATTTGTTCCCAGATTAACGGCCTTAGGATAATTTGGATGAGGAGGGGTAAAGAAATATCCTAATTCAACTTCGTATGCATTTTTATCTGTTCTGACATAGTACGCATTCCATGTTGCGGGAATACCATATTTAAACCACATATTGAAATCTATAGTGCCTTGATCCGGGGACCTATCGCCGTCAGGACATCCAGATCCATCGCAAACGCAAAATGGATTATAGCTGCACATATCAATAACACCTTTCTTACATCTTTTGGAAAATGCAAATAATCTGAAATTTAAGTTTTGAGTGCTATCTACATCTCCCAAATCATAGTGTCCATAAGAATTACTTGCAGGATTAAAAGTTTTCCATTGATCCTTTACTACACCTGACATATCCAATGCATCGCATTGGTTAGAAGCAGGCTTGCCATTATAAAATAAAAACATTCTAGCCACCCCTCCTTCAAGGTCAATGTGGTATACGGCTCTTTTCACTCCCAAAGTCATTAAGAATCTTTGAGGAGGGGCATCCTGAGCATGAAGAATATTAAGGTTTACTAATAAAATGCCTATAAAAAATAGTAATGCTTTTTTCATACCCTTAGTAGTTTATGATTATTTCATTGCTTAATGGAGAACCTGAACCATCTGAATAATTGGCTTTGATTCTGTAGGTATAAGTAGTATTCATAGAAAGAGATTTATCAATGAATTTTCTTTCAATTCCTGAAACTGATTTATAAATTCTCAGAGGCTCGTCTTTAGCTGATCTGTATATCACAAATCTTTCCGGTTGCTTGTCTGAGTACTCCCATTTCAACTCTATCTTCTTCTCCTGTCTGTCAACTTTACTTTCTATCTTTCCAATTTTTCCATTAAATCCATAATCAACCAAAGAAAGCGTAAAGACTTGTGTTTTGTCAGATTCCAGTTTGGAATCATCAATTGCAGTTAAACAATACTCATATGTAATTCTTGCAACAGCAGAGGTATCGTAGTATTCAAAAGTTTTTGGAGTTAGTGAAGCTAATGCTTGCCATAACAAATTATTCTTCTCTCTTCTGTAGAGTACCTGTATTACAACATCCTGGCTTGTACTTGGAACCCATTTAAAGTATATGGCCGAATCACTTGCGGTGAACTTTTGAATCACAGGAGGGACAGGAGGAATTATATCAGGTCTTTTCAGTGTTAATGGATCGGAAAAGACTGAAATATTTCCATTCATATCAGTTGCCATGATCTTGTAATACACCTTCGAGGTTAGTGTATTAAGATTTATGGTGTCTGTAAAAATTGTATCTCTTACTGCTTCTCTTGTTACTTGTGTAAATTCTTCCTTTAAGCTGTTTGCCATGTAAACTCTATACCCTTTAACGTCTTCATCGTTTCCTTTCTTCCATGTCAGTTTAAGTACTCCTTTAGGATCTATAGTGCCAATTAGACCCAATGGCTTTACAGGAGGCAAACTGTCTACTGGCTGTCCAAGTGCGGGAAAAGAGGACACGGTATTATCATTCACATCTGTAAGCCTGATGATATAATAATTAGTTCTGGCTGGATTTTCATCAATGAATTCCCTTTTATCTGATTTTGTATTGCCAAGTGTTTTATAGTCTCCGTTAGCTTTTCTTGCTCTTAAGATTTCGAATTGCTTTACCTTTGAATTTTGCTCCTTAGGAAAGCGCCAGTTAATTTTGATTTTACCGTCTTTAGTATTGATTACTGAATTAATTGCAGGAGCAAGACTTAATGGAGCTCTTTTACCAATTCCTCCAATTGTGTCAGACGGAGGGCCAATCTCTTCAAAAGGTGAGACACCTCGAACTCTGAATATATAATGGACATTATTCTCTGGGAGAGAATCCACTCTGTACATCATCTCTGCTTTTCTTTCGGCAGAAGGTGACGTATTAATAAATGGGAGTTTACTTGTTCTCACAAAGGTCTTCCCATTATCAGAACTTCTTTCTATAATGTAGTTTGAATAAATATCATCATAATAGATTTTATTCCAGCTCAATAAAACAACTCTGTCTCCAAAATCCCCTTTAAATTGAACAGGTTTTGGCAATGGTTTAATATCATCTGTTCCGATAAAGACAAATCCAGTATCTATTTTATATGTAGCTTTTGGAGTTAGGGAATAAATCTTGTAAACATATTTTTCTCCCTTTTGAACAGTTTTATCTGTAAACATTAAGCCACTTGCTGAAGCTACTTTCAATGACTGATCTGCTGAGAATAACGCAAATGAAAATCTGGATTCAAGTTCTTGGGCAAGACTGACAGCCTGCATAAAGTTATCTTGATCCTTGTTGTTAATATTAAATGATTTTCCAAAGATAGCCTGAGCTGCTATTGCTCCAAAGTCGCTTTGTTTAGCGATAGGTTCCCATTGTTCCAATGGAAGAGGTTTTAGATTTGAAGCTAAAACAATTTTTACCGAGTTAGTTTTTCTTGCCTCCTTCTGATCTTTAGGCAGGGTATATCTTTCAATCACATATCCGTCTTTGTTAGAAAGCTTCCATGCCATTGGAGTATTGGGAGCCCATCGCACAATAATAGAGTCTCCCAATGTATTTGCTATAGCTGCAATAGCAGGTTTTACTTCATTCTTTTGTTGTCCAAAAGATGAAAAAAACTGTGTGATAAATATTACCGTTAATAATTTTTTCATTCTTTAACTCGGATCTTAATAATATCTGAATTGAAGTTTATATGAAGAACTTACCTTCTTTAATCCAGGTAAAGTGTAATTTAGTATAACATCATATTTTCCTTGAGATAATGAAGGAAAAGGAGAATATACCAGATTATGTATTTTCTTATCAGAAATATTTTGTGTCATTAACATAGCTGCCTTTTGTTGTAATTCAGCATAGTCTTTATACATATAAAAAGGTAGGTTGTAAATAATCTGAGCGTAAGCAGGTGTTCCCTCTGCAAATCCACTATTAATTTCATTTTCGGTTAATATTTTATCTGCCGAAGATTGTCTGATTTCAATTGCCTTTAACGGCGGAATTCCTAAGTCTTCTGTATTTCTCCATGTAATAAAGCCTGTACCGTTCAACGGGTACTGCTCGTAAATGAGGGGATAAATATCTTTTGAATACCAGCTATTATTTGTTCCAGCATTTCCGTCAATCATCTTTGATATGCTGGCATTTCCTGAAATTTCATATTTATCAAATGTCTCATCACCTGATATATTTACACCCATTTCGTCTAGGCCACGGTAGTTGTATATCGGATACGTCCAAGGCTCCGAAATACTAAGAGTTTTCATCTTCTCAGAGAAAGTATTGTATTTACTTGTCTTCAAGTTGGACTGATAGAATACCTTTTCCTCAAGAACCTCTCTTGTTCCTTCTATAGACTTGCTGGTAATGGAAGCCATTGCTCCATCAACATCGGCAGAAAGAGCCTTGTCATTGCTTTTTACATTGGCATCTATTTTCATCGCCTGACTTACCGGAAGGTTTACAAGTTGCAGAGAATAGATTTTACCGTTTTCAAGTGTTTGCGGAATATTGAAGAGAACTGTATTAGCATCAGTGTTGTATTGAATATCAGCAGTTATTCCTGTAGATTCGCCTGATTTGACAAATCTTACTTTTTTATTCCATTTTGGATCAGGTTCAAATAGCTCATCCTGACCTTTGAGCAATTGGACGTATCCCTGACCATACTCCGCTTTCAAAAAGTTATATTGGCTTATTGCAGGATAACTATATTTCACATTGGAAAGAGGGATATTATCAGGGGCGTCGCCTGTAGTGAAGGCTGCTTCCATAACCTCCTCAATGGCCTTTCCATTAACAAGCACTGGTTGCCATACACCATTTATTTTTTCTTCAAATCCCGCTTTAACACTTGTTTTAAGAGAGGCTTTTCCCGGAAGTATATCAAATGGCTTGAATGAAGCAACATCATTAGCCTCATTCCATTCCACTGTGCCTGCAACCTCAGATGTTCCTTTGTAAACCTTAAATTCTTTAACTATTGCCCTGAAAGTTTTGACCTTCCCATCCATGTCTTCCATATCAAAACTCTTGTCTATTACAAGATTAAAAGCAGCTTGCGGGTTATTAAATACATTAATATTTCCATCTCCTGTTTTAGGAGACAATTCTGATATTACTTTTATCCCTTCGACAACACTTCCTCCGCCAGTCATTTGGCATTGTTCTCCGATGGTCAGCTCGTACTTGCAGTTTCCTTTCACCATTCCTCCAAGAATATTATAGTAGCCTCCAACGGTTCCTTTCAGGAAGGTCGGATTGGGAAGTTTTGCCTGTAGCACTGCTGCGGCTCCTATATCCAGTATCTTATAATCTCCTTTAGTAAACAGGAGATCTACGTGAATACCCAGCTCGCCTTGTAGATAAGCATAGGATTGCCCACTAGCATACCAGCCATTTATACCAAGCTTCCCGCTGTTAACACATTGAACATTCTTGCCATAATTTTTAAGCATAATGTCAAAACCCGCACCAGCTCCAAACTGACCATAGAAAATGAGAAACTGCTTTTTACCTGTATTGGCATCAAATGAAGCTCCAAAACAGAATCCATTTCCTTTACCTAACGCATTTTCATCCCGCATGAAATTCAGATCAGCGCCTCCGAGAATTCCTGATACGTTCTCAGGAGGAGGAGGCATACCTGGAATGTTTGTACCCACCATAAAGTAAGAAGTGGCAGTAAACATTCCCATAAAGTTCAGCCCCAAACGGGTATCAGGTGTTCCAATGTTGATGTACCATGATCCTTTTTCAAAGTGCATGACAGCACCACCAGCAAGATTATTTGGGTGAATTCCTCTGATCGTATTATTTACATTGACATACACATCGAAGTTTCCATGTAATACCTGATTCTCAAAATCCATAGAGATACCCACATTAGCCATGATAGGAGGATTACTTCTCTGAGTTAGCTCAGTCATAAAATATCCTTTTCCATCAAAAGCTATATACCTTACCCCACATTTATCAGTAAAGGCTATTTCAAATGTAGCATCAAGATTGAAAGCCTGAGCAGACGGGAAAGTTCCTGCCACTACTGTTGCTTTTAATCCAAGAAAAGTTTTCTCATCGGGAACATATTTTGTGCCTGAAGGAGGTGGTTGAAGATCTACAACCTGAGCCTTGGCCTGTCCTGTAACAGTGAGTTCAGAATTGGATGCTACAGGCGCTTTATCCAGTTTTGGGTTATTCATGTCTGCCCGTCTCATGTGATGATAAAGTCCTCCTCCGAAGCCATACAGGCCGAATCCGGGTCCGCAAGGTATTCCTGATGGAAGCATTACCAGGGCATCAACATACCAATATCTCATTCCTTTTACATTGCCGAATTGGGCAGTAGCCCTGACCGCAATACCGGGTTGAAAGGTAGCATCTACAAAACCACGGAATCCATTCCCGTAGACTTCATCTTTCTTATAAATATCAAGCTCTCCATGAATGGTATATGCTTCACTGCTGACATCTAAAACCAGTCTATTAAGTTCAACATGATCGAACTTAAATCCATCTTTTATAGATCCACCTTCAGGATATTTTCCGAAAACAGTCAATGCTCCCCGTCCTGAGAATCCTCCTTCATCCTCCTTCATCATGTGAACATCCAAACCAAAGTGAAGTCCTATCATACTTTCAGTTTCACGTCGGACTAATCCTATTTCTTTGAGGGTTATTGAAAATCCTGACATATCGCTGTTTTCTGAGACAATGCTGAATACGCCATTGACAAAATAAGGCTTTACAGAAGTTAAAGTCAGATTTTCAAATATGATCCCTTTAAATTTGGATTTATTTCCTCCACCTGCATCAGGGCTTACAGTGACCTCTCCATGAAGCACAGCAGTGGGAATAAATTTTTCATTCTGATATGCAAGCGTCACAGAGGAACTCGGATAGAGTTTCATTAATGCTCCCCACATTGGTACCTCAAGTGAATCTCTGTTTTTAACAGAAATCAGGTAATTATTGCCTGACTGAATAACAGCGGTGTAATCAAGCCTTTGATCCCTTTTGGAAATAGGAACAACCAATGAACCCTTGAAGCCTGCTCCGGTGAGTTTGTTGCATGTTAACTGAACAGAAATTTCGTCAACACAAAATGGCCAGTCTCCAACAGATCCTTCGTTGATTGGTATTACATTCCTACCGGAAATCCATCCTGAAAATCCAGTAGGATCAATCATAGCATTGGAAACCAGTAATTCTTTTCTTTGATTAGCCTTTCCTGTTTCGAATTGTTTCGGAAGCTTTACAGAAAGCTGTTTTAAGTAAAATCCTCGCCAGAGGTTCGTGTTTCCGGTTATGTCAGGATTAGTGTAATCTTTTGGGAATATCAACCCTAAAGGATTTGCGACATCACTCTGATCTACCCAAGCATCCTGAACATAAAAATCGAATCCTGCAAGTTCTGGAACTTGAAAAGGTGAAATACTGACTTTAGCAAGGATATTGCTGAAGTCGCTCATTTGAGTTTCGAAATCGGCTCTTACTCTTGCGGGCTCAGGTGCAATATTTCCATCGGGGTTTACTGGAATCAGGAAATCCCGGCAGAATTCAAATGTGCCTTGAACTCCCATGCCTGTGAAACCATTACAGTCGAACTCAACATAGGTCTTTCTTTCACTCCCTTTTAATGTAAGCTTTAGTTTATTGCTGATTCTTATTGGAATATCAACTGCCAGATTCAGTCTTGCAACACTGGCTCCCTTTATCCCATTAGGTGTAATGTTTATTTTTGATCCAGAGAAGGCAAGAAAATCTCCTGTAGCAGGTACTTCAACCATTGATGAAGCTGAAATATAGGATGGGCCCTCAGAGTTTAAAACAATACTATCTATTCCAACAAGATAATCCTGACCTCCCATGCTTTTAGATAAGCCAATCGGCATATCAGTAGGTAAAGCCTGATTCATCTGGTTTATAATTCTTCCTTCTTCAATAATTGCTGCATGAATGATTCCTGCATTTGAATAGGAGTCCTGTGCAACAACAATACCTGTAGTAAGGAGAAGGAGAATAGATAGTATTGTTTTCATAAAAAGGTATTAAAATAAGGTTCTTATCTTACTTGCATGCGTAACTTATTTTGCTTTTTTGTTCATAATAGGGCTGATCTGGTCTATTTGAATCCATTACTAAATAATTTCGGCCAACTATAAATCCATCAGAGTTTAAGTTATATTCATAAGTGGTAGTCATTACACCATAACCCGGAATGGTTTCAACTTCTTTAGTAACTAAATTTTTACTTCCTTTTCCATAAAAGCCGGGTATGAAAACTCTATCATCAAAAATATTGTACTTATTTTCATATTGAGAAGTAGTATAAGTTACTTCATGTTTTTCACTGGGAAGAATAACTAATGAAGAAACAAGGTTACCTTCAGAATATACATAGCTTGTAGAATCTACAGAAGTCGATGCATCTTCATAACGTGCCTTTCTAACCTGCAACACAATTTGATTATCGCTATTGTAGGTATAAAAAACAGTATCATAACTTAAATTATTATAGTTCCACATTTGAGAAGAGTAGTTTACACTTCCATTATCATTTAAGTAATGCTCACCTTCGAATAGTTTGGTTCCATTTGCATCATAGCTAACTTCTGTAATTTTATTTGCCGAATAGGTAAAAGCCATGTATCCGTCATACTTACCATCCTTATCAGATTTATTGACTTTTATAAGTTGCTTTTGTGTGTTATATTCAAGTACGTATTTCCCATTATCCTGAAAAGCAATTGTGTCAGGTAAGCAAATAATAGATTGGGCATCGTCAGGCTTCACGTCCTTGTCTTTCTTGCAGGCCGTAAATGCAAGAACTGTCGAGCATATTCCAAAAGTTAAGGTTAAAAGATGTTTTTTCATTTTTTATTGATTGTGTTTTTGATTTATAGATTCATACTCATTTAATCCCTATGTCCAATAATGTTGTTACATTAGGATCATCAGGTAAAGGCTTTAATGTTTTTATTGTAGTTGAAGAATTATTTAACTTACCTTTTGTAACCTTAAACCAATATTCTCTAGGCTCAAGATTATCAAAATATGCGGTTCCATCAGCTCCGGTAGTATCAGCAAAATCACTTGCGCCTAGGCCAAAATAAGTCTGCCAAGAAAATGAATTACTATAAAGTGGGTTTGTATCACTATCATAGTCATCCTTAGTATAGAATAATTGTACAATAGCCCCATCTACTGCATTTCCATTATTCTTAATGTTAAGCTGTAACCGAGTCGGAGTATTTGAAAGATTAGTTTTCAATTGCAGGGAACTATATTCATCACATCCTCCTATATTTCCATGACTCTCATAAACACTTTTACATTTATCGGGATCAGTGCAAATTTCGTTACTCCTGAGATTATTAAGTGAATCTTGTTTTATACGTACCCAATAAAATGTTTTATTCTTGTCATTTACCTGATAAGACCTACGATTAAAGGAGGGAATGATTCTGTTTTGATCAACCAAATAATCTTCTTTAGTTTTATAAAGATAAACTTTAAGGTTAGTTGTATCAGGCTCAGGTGTGAAGTTCCATCTTTCTAATGAAATTTCAGTTGTCCAGGAAATGTCTTTATCACATTTCTCACATGATGAATTTATTATCAATAATAAAATGATAATAATATTTTTATTGAAAGATTTTAATAAAAACAAAGACTTCATGGTACATTCATTTACTTTATTAGCCATTAGAATTAAATGGCCAATATTGATAATTCACATTTTGTCAATATTGTGAGTACTATTATTGTTTGGTTGCTCCATAACACTTTCCAAACTTACCTGTATTAGGATCTAATTCTCGTATTTCATACCAGTCATAATTAAATCGCACACCCATTACCAGAATTTCTTTGTCATCTTTTTCCAAATAAAATGGCCAAAGAAATCTAATATCTTTCTCTGCTTCTTTTCTTCCAACTTCCTTTTCATACTCTTTATATTTATCGGAGACAAGCTGAGGCGGTATAAGGTTTATTCGTAAAGAACCATCTGCATTACATATGCAGGCGTTATATGGAGAGGTTAGATCCTCCAATGCTCCAAAAACTAGAATAACACTATCCTTTTTGGGGGTTATTGATGGAATGAGTCCATGTTTTTGTCTGTCAACAACCCTTTTGGTGATCAATTTACCGCCATAAATCCATGATACTTCAAATCCCATTTCTCCATCCTTTTCAAAAGGATGTTCAGTTCCGAATACATCAACTACTTTTGCGTTTTCTATCATATTATGACCAAATGGCTTTCTGTTATTCCAGATCACTGTTTTGTCGCTCCAAAGCACTGTCCAAACTTACCTGTATTAGGATTTAATTCTCGTATTTCATACCAGTCATTGTTAAATCCAACAGCTATCACCAAAAAATCATGTCCATCCTTTTTAAAATAATATGGCCAAAGAAATCTAATATTCTTTTGCGATTCAATTTTTCCTACTTTTATTTCGTACTCCTTAAATTCTTCTGAAATTAATTTTGGAGGAATTAAATGAACTCGCACAGAGCCATTAGCATTAAATATACATGCGTCATAGGGAGATACTAATCCTTCTAATTCTCCAAAAACTAGAACCATACCATCACCTTTGGGTGTTATGCATGGCATCAATGATTGTTTTTGCCTATCAACTACCTTTTTACTTATCAATCTATCATTATCCAGCCAGGATAATTCCACCCCCATTCTACCTTGTCTAGTAAAATAAAGTTCTCGTCCAAAAACATCTACTACTTTTGCATTTTCAATCATGAGTTTATTTTTTACTTTAACTCTTGTTCTCCAATTAGTTTAAAGAACATGGTGTATGGATTATTTTTATTATTAAACACTCCTTCTAATACTTCATATTGATGACCTCCACCAGGATATGTTTGTCCTGCATTAGGCCCAGTTAATTCTAATTGTGGACCAACTATACCATCTCGAACTTTGGTCGGATTAACTATTTCATATTCTCTCACAACCAGAATACCTTTAGTCTCATCTTTCCAGCTTTGTAAAACTGCGAGCTTCTCTCTTAACTCCTTAACCGTTGAGATTTGATGCCTTGAAATCCATCCTCCGGGTTGCAGTTGAGTACTATATTCGACACAATATATTTTCTCTCCAGGCTCTAATAGCCTCTCTGTAACATAGGTTCCTCCAAAGTAGGGCTCTCCCGTTGGATTTTTTTCTGTAGCTTTTATCAAATATTCATTTACTTCTTTGGAAGTTAAATTTCTTCCCTCTTTAAATCCTAAATCAATTGCCAAATCTCCATCTTTTGATTTAAGTATTTTATAACCACATTCAGTCTGAGTCACACTTTCATACTTCCAGTAAGCTCCCCATTTGGAAACTATAAATTTGCCATTAACAACTTTTCCAATCTCATCCCCCTTTATTCCTTTGATCAATAGAATATTTCCATTTTCAATGCTTAATTTAGCTCCTGATTTTTCAAATTCCGAAATTAAACTTTGTATTTCATCAGTATAGCGGGAGATTAATTCTTCCAATTCTTTGGATAGAGCAGTTATCTCTTCAGTTTTTCCTAATAGCCCATCAAGTTGATCTATTTGAGTTTTATTGATAATACCATCGTCTACTATCTGTTTCCTGTTTCTTTTCCAAAATATAATAGCATCATCTAATCTCTTTGGTAAACCAGTAAGATTAGCACCTACGCTGAAAGTATTATAAATTGTTAATATTGTATGAATATTAGAAATAAAATCACTTCCACTCTGTCCAAATTTATTTTCTATATAACTTTCGACAGACGTGATATCCAATGTAAGTGCCGTTGATGCCGAAATAACATCAAGAACTCCTATAATTTTAACCGTTGATGTAGTTGCATTTCCCACAACTCCAATACCTGTAGCTAAGGCCAGAAAGTTCGCTGAAATTCCGGCAAGTTGAATGACGCTTTTTGTCTTTGCTTTATCTTTTAGCCAGTATAAATATATTGCAGGGACAGCTCCCACATAATAGCCAATTGTATTTGGTAATTCTATTCCAGGTAATTGACTATTACTGATAATTCCAACAGACGAAAAAGGATCAAAGGAAACCTCTATGTAGTCCATGCCTTCTCTGACATGAATTACAGAGGTGAATTCTCCACTGGCATTTGGCTGAATTGTAAAATTAACCCCCTTTTCATTCCATCTGAATACTTTATTGCTATTCCACAGATTGTCCCAGTTATTGTCAAATGGATTAGCTTCTGAAGCAAGTCTGTATAAGGCAAAAATCAAATTGGTGTAATCCTGTGGACCAGTAGGAAGATCGTCTGTTTTATTGATGAAGTTTAGGTATAGCTTGTCCTTCTTTAAATCAGCAATTAAATATCCTGCTTGGGAAAGTGGTGCATACTGCAATAAAGAAACCGAAGCTTTTTCACCTCCATTATTATCAGTAAGATCATACGATGCAAGTATTTTCAAAAAGCGAATACGATCTGAATATGGAATTTTTTCTATATCAAAACTGGCAAGACTGTTGATCAGGGAAATAATGTTTGGAGCAGTTTTAAATTCCGATAGCCTGCTCAAGATATTACTATTTGAAGCGTTTTTTATATCGTTTAAGACAGCGATTATATTGTGAATCTGTTCAATAATAATATTACAACACTGGCTCTGTGTATTGTCACAATCAGAACCATTTGAAGAAGCATTGTCTTTTGCAAAAATATTGTCAAAAAATCTATCCCTGACATCAGGCTGGAGCTTCCTGTCAAAATATATAACAGGCTCAATCGTCTCTTTTATATTCTCCTCTGCAGGTTCAGTTGAAAATGTATAAAGTGCCAATACAACATATACTCCGTCTTCACCAAGGTTACTTTTACGAGCTACATCTTCAATGAACCTTTTCTTTATATTGCTTACTTCCTGTTTTATTTTCTTAAAATCTTCGCTATAAATCTGATCACTATTTAAGGAAAAAGCAGCTTCATATTTATCAGGATCTTCTATGTAATAATGCCAATCCGTGTCTATAAATAATGTATATAATGCTAGAGTTTGAGGCGGTCTTTCGTAGAAGCTTTTAAGGTCTGAATTCAGATTGGGATTGCAACTTATCCGTGATTTATCTTTTCGTAAATCAAAATGAAATTCCTTTTCATTACTTTTCTTCTGTTTATTAATGAAGACAATGGTTTCTTTCAGTAATTTATCATAGCGATCTTCATTAATATAAATTGTATCCTGTTTTTCTCTTCCCAATACATGAAAAGAGAAGAATATAAGATAAACAATGATGCTATTGTACAATAATGTTTTAAATAATTTCATTTAACCTATTTATTAAAATTCTCTTCCTTGTATTTAATTATCAAGGGTTCAATTATTTTTTTCAATTCTTTGTCTGATGGCTTATCCTTGTTCTTTACAGATTCGTAGGCATCAGCAGAAAATGCTTCTATATTTTCCTTTCTCAGTATTTCATTGGCAGCGGCAATTGTTCCATAGAGAGATAGAAGTAACTTCCTTTGCTTTATAAATTCATTTTGTTCAGATGACAAAGTACTGTTGCTTTTAACCCGTAATGGTTTAAAACTCTTTGCTGAACTTGTATCATAATCAAGCGTAGCTTTATTACCTGTCCCAAATTCTATTACAGTGTTTTCGTTTAACTTTTTAAACTGATTCAGATTCGATAAAAATACTTTTTTAAGTTTAACCAAGCTATCGTATTTCTCTTCCCGTATTGCAACCAAAATTTCCTGAAGTATTAACTTAAACTCTTGCGGCACAGAAGGACTCGTTGCAACATTCTTACTTTGTACACTATTCACATTAATCGTCTTCCCATTAGCAACCACAGTATCACCTTCTTTAATCTGCGTATCTTTTGTAACAATCACCTGCTTACCATTAACTGTAATTGTATCACCCTCTTTCACCTGTATATTTCCGTTAAGAATAATCACAAAAACCGAATCCGATTTAGCTGACGGGCTAGCCTTTTCATTTGCCTTATTATTTTTTCCAGAGTTCTTATTTTCTGTTACTTTATTGTCTGGTGTTTCCTGACAAATATCCTTCTTCAAAGGAGGTGTTGGAGCCATTGACCTGTATTTGTCGATGTTGGCTTTTACAGATACTATTTTTCCTTTGTATACCTCATATTTCTTGTTTACACTAATGCTATTAAAAGCTGTAAGAATATAAGTATTAAGAAATGGAATATATGCTACACCTGTTCCTGAAAAGATTCCATTTGTACCATTAGCAGAAGTAACTCTTACCTGAAAGCCATCTACAAGCAATACATCATTGGGAAAAAGCAATTCCAGGTTGGTTGTATTGTCAACAGTTGGTTTATTAACAGAAACACCGCAATCCTGAAATGTGGATGTAACTTTGGTGCTGAATGTATCAATAGGACTGAATTCGCTTTCAATCGGATCGCATGCACTTTGAATCTGGTACTCATACTGCTTATTGGCAGTAAGTCCCTTAATGTCGGATGAATTCTGAAAAGCTTCGTTCTTATACCACGTACTTGTTCCTTTTTCCCTGTAGCGGACAATAAAGCTTTGCGGGCCAAACATCTGATCCCAGTTTATTTTTGCCGTCTGAGGACTCTGAACTTCAGCCTTAATATTGACAGGTGGTTTGCATGGATCTCCATAAGTAAACATACAGACTTCTGAATATCCATTGTTTTTGAAAAGGTCTTTTCCGCCTTTGTCTTTTGCCTGAACTCTCCAGGCATATTGCTGTCCGGGGATTAACTGTGTTTCAGATATGCCATAGTAAAGTGTGGAGTTATCAGTTACCGCCTCAAATATAGGAGGAGAGCTTAACATGGCATCGTTAGGGTTTCTGCCGATTGGCATTATCTGAACCAATCTGAAATGATATTCAGTCGTAAAGGATGCGTTGGGGGAGGTTAAATGCATCGGAAGCCATTGAAATACGATGTTCTGAGGATAAAGCACTTTTATCAGGCTTTGACAGGTTGGGGTAACAATTCTTGGAGGATCATTCAATACAATCCATGCCTGACTAATTGATTTATTCGATATAAGCTTGTTTCTTTCATAATCAAATACCTGAATGGAAAACTTATAAATACCTTCAGGCAAGGAAGCATTTTTCTGGTATTGTTCTTTGGTGATTCCCTGAAAGATCAAATTATTAGGATCAAAATACGGAGCAAGATCAGCTCCGCTCAGTCTTTCCATCATGCCTGAAGTAAGTGCTATTGCAGGATAGTAGCCATCTGGTTTGGACTGTATTTTAATTCCGACTCCTTCAATGGTGAGTTGAAGCTTTACATTGTAGGTCGAAATATTGGCATCGTTGAAAAGGAGACTAACAAACAACTTTTCGTTTTCAGGATTGGCATAATCCGACAAATACAATGAATACGGAGGTATCAATTGAGAATTTACCGTGACAGGATAAGTTTGGGCAAAGACATTCTTTCCTGTTGCGATAATTAAAAATGCTATAAAATAAAAACGTAAAAATCTCTTCATGTTAAAATGTATAGCTATAGCCTAAGTTTCCAGTGAACTCTGTATAATCTGGAGAAACCTTAGAGTATTTGTTTAGAATAATCATGTTTAAAGTCAGATTGCTTTTCTTCTGAAATTTGTATGCAAGTCCTGCCACAAAGTTGATAGCCCTTCCGGTATTCACTTTTTCAGTCAAAAGAAAATTGTATGTTGTAGTCAGGCTCGTTTTTAGTTTTTTGTCTAGAAAAAGCTTGGAGAAAGAAGCATTCGGCCCAACAGCATAGGAATTAATATCAGCCATATTATTCTGATTGGCATTCACGCCTGCCGAAATTGATAGCTGTAATGGCACTAATGAATATCTGTAGGCCAGATTGGTATTATAAAATCTGGATGTGTTATTAGTAATCTGTTCGCCTTGTGTCTGCGTGGCCTTTTGAAATGAGAAGTTGAGATTTACCCCATGTTTCTTTTCTTTTCCTGTAGAATTATATCCTGTATTAAAGCTGGCACTTTCAGACACCTGATAAAAGTTTAATGTATCGAGAGTTTGGAACTGATTGAAGTTCTGAGAGATCTTATTGTAAGTTTTAAAGTTCGAATACTGAGCAGCAAAATTCCATTTCTGATTTGGTACAAAACTTATCGCTCCTGAACCAAGCAATCTTTTTACTGTACTTATTTCCTGTTTATTCAGATTGTTTCTTTGCATTCCGACATTGGCTGAAACATTCATTTTCTGTTTGAACAATCGGACAGAAGGAGCTACTGTGATGTTCTCCAGATCATTGTTAAAGAAATAAGAACCGAGTGTTTTATATTGTGGATCTATTCTTTCATAGATCAGTCCGAGACTATATAAATTAGCACTGTATGTCAGACTGCTTTTAAACGCTCCGTAAAACTGTGTAGAGTTTCTTACAGGAAAGAAAGGACTGAACATGTTCGTTTGTTCCCCTGTTTCAATCGGAGCTCTTAAATCTCTTGTATAAGCGCTTCTGGCATATTCGGCAGCTACTACTATTCTTTTTGCCAGTTCCTTTTGCATATTGATTGAGAAGACCATATTCTCAGCCGGGCGAATATCACTCTTTACAGGAACCTCGATTGATCTTACATCATCTTTTGACGAAAACCAGATCAGATCTATAAAATCACTTCCTTTGCCAACCCCGATTTTAAAACCCATTCCCATTCTTTTATAGGATGGTATTTCACCTGCAACATTCAACGTGTCTTCTTTCACTGCTTTACTGAGTCTTCCATACATGGCTGAAAAGCGGAAGATTCCGGGAGTAAGATCAACTCCACCACCCAGAAAAGTATGTCCTGCCAGACTGTATTGTGAAAAGGTCATGTTGCGATAACCTATATGCGCTGTAACCCACTTCCAGTGAGGTGTAAGTCCATATTGCGAGAACGGCTGGTTATAGGCCATACGGTTCTGGTTAGACCATGTAACGGAGAAGGGGACAACCCACTGGTATATGTTTAAAGTTACCCCTCCATTGATAAAAGTCATAAAAGGAGGTCTTCTGTTAGGAATTCCGCTCACTCCATAAAGAGTCTGAGTAGTTCCAATAGTACCTGAAACTTTAATAGGTTTTTCTTTGCCAATTGCTTCGAGATCCTGAGCCTTTAAATCAGTAAAGGATACCCAAAGTATGGCAAAAAATACCAGAATATAAATTATAAATCTGTCAGTAATAAAAATGTAAAAAGCTGGCATTTTGGTGTTTTTAACTACCCCATGTAAAAAGAATCATACAATATAATGAGATTTTAATTTACGCTCACAAAACGCAAAGTAATTTCGATGAATAAATTATTCTAAGCCTTTTTAAAAATGTTTAATCTAAAATAATGCCGGTAAAATACAATTTTAAACCTTGTAAGATAGAGGGCAGATTGTTATGTTTTTTAAAGTTGTTTGTCCTTGTTTGATCCAGCTATTGAATGTCTGAAATGTTCGGAAACCGTTTTAAAGCATTTTTCAAGGTCTTTATAATCGATCGGTTTAAAGATGTTAGCAGTCATTATTTGGTATCATTTTGAGAAAGTTAATTGGGCTTGAGAGATCTTTGAAGTATATTGAAATTCTTTCAAAGATCTCTTTTAAGGGGTTTTATCACATTATGGTATAACAACCATCTTCTTTGTATCAGAAATGCTATTGCCTGCTTTCATCAAGTAGTAATATGTACCAGCAGGTAAACTAGAATTATTTAATAGCACCATTCCGAATGTATTGTCTACTCTTAGGGTTTTCATTATTGTGCCTTGCTCATTATAAATCACTATCTCGCCTTCGTTTAATGATTCAGGTAATTTGAAATTAATACTTGCAGAGGTTGAAGAGGGGTTAGGGTAGGGAAATGAAAGATTAAAAGGTACCTCTTGCCTTGGATTAAGAGAAGATGTGATTTTGGGCATAGTTCCGGGAAGACTATATACTTCAACTTTGCTATTGTTAGGGCTTACTGGTTGACTATATGTAAGGGCGAATAATTTCCATCCGGTGGCTGTATTGCAATACATTCCTGATTCGTTTTTATTCTCATTTATAAAATTGATCCCTCCATTGTAATTATAACTTGGATAAATTGAATCTATTTCAAAAAGTGAAGAACCGTCTTCAGAGTAAACTATGTATTTATTGGCGAAGGTATAGTCTGCAAAGTTCTGGTAAAATATTCCGAATTCTATTTTCGAATCGGAATTAAACAAATTATCAGATATATGATTGGTTTTGATGGCTTGATAACCTTCTAATTTTGGAATCGAAATAGTTTTATATAGTGAAAAGTCAGAATTGTAAATTCTGTATGTTGTGCCGGTATCATTATTTACAACAAACTTTTCCCCAAGTAAGCTAAAGTTTACATATTTGACAGGTGTTTTCGTATTGGGAATTACTTTTTCCAGTTGGATTTGAGCAATTATGTTATTTGCAAAAAACAAAAGTAATAGTGAACAGATAATTTTGGGTGTAAGCAGAGTTTTTGTGCTAAAGACAGTTGTTTGAAGTTGCACTAATGATTTTTTCATAATAAAAATTGTTTGTTGCCTTAAGGCCTTGAGGCGGGTTAAATTTAAATTGAATATAAGATCATAAAACAAAAAGGGTGGCCTTTAAACTGTCTATCCGACCTAGGAACGGCCAAGCCCCCAAATGGATAAAACAGAATAAGGCGCACCCTTTCTGGATGCGTCCCTAAACTATTTCCCCATTTGATCTTAAAATTGGCCGTTTTAGGTCGGAGAAATTTCAGTTACGCTTATGTTATATGTCTGTTATTTAGTTAGTTTTCTTCTATAGATTATCTTATTTTTTCACAAATTAACCTTAAATTCTTGAAAATTCAACGATTTTTCATTGATAAAGATTTGAGAAATCTCCGATTTAAGAGTTTTTTTTAATTGAAACAGGTAAACGTAGTCCAAGTTGAGAATATTCTCTTAAAACCTCTTAGAATTAGTTATAGAAGCTTCAAAGAATACCTATATTAATTGATTGTACCTTGATTATACCGCCGAAAGAAAAATGCCTTGAAATTATATTTACTTTAAAAACTTAGAATGGTAAAGGGCCAAAAGAAATCAACTCCGTACAGACTTGTCAAGCTAAGATGTCGCAATTGCAATAAGATTGTCGAACGCTATATGTATTTGATTAAAACATTCAAGTATTGTTCCGCAAAATGTAAACAGGTATCAAGCCGAGGGAAGGAACCTGTGAACAAAATCAAGTATGTAGATCTGATTCCTTGTACTTGTGAAAATTCAGATTGTAAAAAAATACTAAAGTTAGCACCTCATAAAGTCAGGAGCTTTAAGTTTTGTAGCCGATACTGTATGTATAAAACTTTAGCTAAGAAAAGAATTACTGACATTGCACCGCAATTGGTAGATATCAATTCTATTAATTTCGTTGGATCATTTGTAAATCAATCCTACGTTTACGAAAATGATTTCGTGAATGAAAAGGAAAAGGGTAAATAATCTTTTGAAATCTGAAAATCTTTCTGAAGTTGAATTATCATATAAGTACAAAGCCAAGCCCTCTTCATTGCCTCAAATAACTTGTTCAGGAGATGCCTATAATTTATTGCTTAGTATTTGGCAGATGGATAAAATTGAATACATCGAAGAGTTTATAGTTCTTTTATTGAATAGAAGCAATAGAGTATTAGGCTGGACTAAGGTAAGTAGTGGGGGAGTATCTGGTACTGTAGCAGACCCAAGAATAATTTTTCAAACAGCTCTTCTTTCGAATGCATCAGGAATTATATTAGCACACAACCATCCCTCAGGCAATATCTATCCATCAGAACCAGACATTCAATTGACTAAAAAAATGAAAGAAGCTGGGAAAGTACTGGAGATTCCAGTATTAGATCACATAATAATTACTTCTGAAAATTACTATAGTTTTGCTGATGAAGGTAAGCTATAAGCTAACTTGATTTAAATACTCAGTAAAAGTTTATAGGACTGCTTATAAAAGTATTTGTCGATTTTGTAATGAAAGTTATTTGGGAAACAGTTCTCTTGTTATAAGCAGTCTATAGCTGTTTTAAAAGTGTTTATTCCTGAAGTTGCATCTCTGCTTCCTGTTTTATTTTATTATTCAGTTCAATAATTCCCTCACAGGTTTTAACAAGAGAAGATTTACTACATAGCTCTTTAAGCTTATATATTAATCTTCTATCTTTTCCTGTATTTTTAAATGTTCCTTTATTTTTTTCTTGTTCAAGCATTTCTAGAACAACATGTTCTCCTCCAAGACTATTTAATCCTAAAATCATTAATTGTTTTTCAAGGTTTCTGATGTCTTTAAAAATAGAAGTATCAAACGATAATTTTTGGTATTTATAAATTTTAAAATATTCGTCGCTCCAATATTTAACCACTTCCTTGTAAAAGTCTTTATCAAATAAATCTTTAACAAGTAAATTTTTTCTGAAAAATTTTAATGCAACAGACTTTTGAAATTTAATTTCATATCGTAAAACATTTTGATTTATAAATTCTGGAATTCTATTAATGCCATAAGCATCTGTTTGTCTTGTTTTGTCATAAAAGGTTAACTTTCTATATGAGTTTTCATAATACAAAGTCCCATTTATAAATGGTGAAGTTTTATAACCTTGAAGTGGGCCTAATAACCTAAAGTAGAACTCAACTTCATTGTCAACAATTATATTTGAAGCAGCTTCAAATAGCATTACTGAGAAATTTTGAATTGGTAGTTTTAACGCTTTTGAAAGTTTATCAAAAGCTTTTTCTGTTGCTATCCTCGTTAAAGTATATTGATTTGTTCCGTGATAGTATTTGCAAATACTTCCTTTAATTACAATTTCTTTTTCTTTTACTTCTACTATTAAATTATCTACTTTGAATTTTAATTTTTGTATAACACCATCTTTACTTTCAATGGTTGTTTCGAATGGTAGATTTGATAATTCAATAAATAGGTTTTCTTTACCTAGAGTATGTGCATCTATTTTGATTAATATATTGTCGTACATTGATTTTAATGTTTAGTAATTAATAGTGATAATAAATATTAATTAAAGAAGTGAAAGCAGACAAAAAGTGTCTGTTTGATACAATATTATTACAAGCAGGACTTTTGACTTATTAAAAATCTAGAGTCTTACTCAACCTAAAAGCTTAAATTCTTATGCAGTTATGCAGGAAGTAGAAAAGTTGAACGTAATGATATTGCTATAAGGAGATTATAAAATAATTATCCTTTTTCTGAGGTCTGCAGGTTCCTGCGTATAATCGATGTTATTTAACCTAAGGTACTGGAATATCCAAGACGTAAATTGTCTGGCAGAAATTCTGCGATAGTCAGGGTATAATTTGACAAAATTTTTAAGTTCAGATTCTTTATCCCAAACTTTTTGTCCCTCGGTAAATCTGGGGTGGAAATAGTTATAGAAGTCAAGATTAGTTCTTTGAATTATTTGCTTCGCAACTACGTTGATTTTTTTCGCAGAGATAATTCCATGCCTCAAGTATAATTGGACACACTCTATCATGAAAGCGTAGAATTTATTCCACTCTTCATCATCCCATTCGTCGAATAGCCTATGCCCGAACTCTGATAGTGGCGTTTTGTTTTTACCGAAATAATTTCCTACTTCAAAATATTCTTGTCTTCTCTCTTCGCTATATCCCCCAGACCCAGTTGGAATGTAGTTACAAGTCATGCAAAATTTACCACTCTCTTTAAATGAGATATTATCTACATTTTCCCAAAGTTTCTTTAATGGTAGTATTCCTGTAATTACCTGAATCATGGAATCAAAATTGAAATTCTTATTCATGTCCTCCATTAAATAGATTTCAGTATATCTCTCAAATCCGGAAAATGCATTTATATCTTTGACTCTTTGATTCCTTCCATCAAAATAGCTTACTCTTCTCACGTAAGATAGGGCTCTTCCAAGAATACTCTTGCCAACGCCTCCTTGAGCTTCATCGTTATCTGATATTTCCTGATCTGTGAATATCACTGCAAATGCTTTCGAAGGATCTTTATAGGTGTGCATTAAATAACCTAAAAGTGTCATTAATGATGACAATCTCTTAGTGTCATTATTACATATCTTGTAGCAAAATTTATAAAAGACTGCATCATTCTCCTTATATTCTATTTTGCAGTATTCCTTCTTAATTATTTGTTTATCCCAGAAAGTGGATTCAAAGTTTTTGTATTCTATTTCTTCAATTGTGTCCATTGTAGTTACGACTACTTTACCCAGGAATGGTAAACAACATTTATCAATTGGATCTTTGAATAACTGTAATTTTTGACTCTTTAAAGTTGATAAAAAATCGTTGCTAAAGTAGGAATTGAGACCCTTTAGAACTTCTTCCTCCAAGTCTTCTTTAGTTAATTCTTTACCATTGGGGAATTTTTTAATAATAGGAGGAAATGACTCTACAATACTTAAGATAAATGATATAACTTCTGTGCGATCTGCAATAGTCAATATGTTCTTTCTCTTTTCTCTCAGTAATTCAGACCTATTATTTTCATTTGTTTTGAATTCTTGTTCCAGTAGTCTTTTTATTTTCCATCTTTCAAGTATTATTTTGCCGTTATCATCATATCTCCAGAATATTTTCAAATCATCTGGATTTTTTATTTCTATATATTCATGTGTCATATTATTTAGTTATTTAGTGAGAATTTGGTTGACAGACTTTTCATTTTGTATTTAAGTACACTTAGTTCCGTTCCTAGATGTAAGTGAGATTTTTCCCTTTTATAGAAACCCTTAATTAAATCATCTATTGGTTTTTCTGTTAAAGCAATATTTAATTGATGATCATTGGGAGGTTTTGAAAAATATACTACATAACCGTATAAAGGATATGCCCCCCAGATCCACCCATTACGGTCAACTTTTAAGAGAGGGAACCATCTATATTCATCATTAATAGGAACAAAGATCAGCGGGTCTGATTCTCCTTTACATTCTTCTCTTATATATGTTATCACTAATTGAATGTGAAAAATTAATTTTCCTAAATTCAAATGGTGAGATTTATTCTTGAAATACGCATCTATTATTCTGAATGATTGATCTGTAGGGTAGAGATACACTTTAACATAACTTTCAAAGTATTTATATTTGTAGCTTGATTTTTTATATCTAGTCATAACTCTTTTAAGTTCTTGGATGATTGATTTTTTTAAGTGAAATATATTTCTACCTTTTTTTATTTGATAAAATGTAGGTATTAGCTGCGTTGTCTATTTCGCTATTTGACTTGACTTTATTTTGGAGAAGCCAATGGTCAAGCTCATCACGTTTAAAATATATGAGCTTTCCAGATGGTTGATAGTGTGGAATGGCGTTCGTATAAGTTTTCTTATACAAAAAAGAATCAGAAACATTTAAATAGATCAATGCTTCTTCGAAGGTTAGAATATTTTTATTGTTGATGTATAATTTCAGCAGCACTTGCTGAATTAAAGAGAGGGTATCTGATAATGATTGTTTTTGCATAGTCTTATTTCGTATTGACTATGCAAACTTACATATATAATTTGGGGGGCTAGGTTACCGTATCGTTACCAGTCTTTACCGCAACCATACCAGTCCTTATAAGACCATAGTTATTATTGATTATTTAATTTATTAATGATTAGGTCTATTATCTGTCCGTTTTTTGTTCCGTTTAAATTTTTTTCTTGTAATGCATATTTGGCCTGCTTTATATTTTGAATTGCTTTATTAGAAGAATTATAAAAATATTTTCCTCTAGATATGATTGAATGATATTGAGTATTTATTGGAATGAAACTATATTCCGTTAATTGATCAATTAAATAAGCAAGGTCAGGTTCAGTTGCATTCCACGTAATTTTAAGTTGTCTATTAAGTTTCATTCCAGAAAAAATACTTAAAAAATCATCTTCATTTGCATCAATTAATTTATATAAAGTAAGTAATGAGAATAGTTTTTTGAGAAGTTCATTTGATTTAAGCCAATTAAATGTTGGTGTTTCTATTTTATGGTCATTAAAAATATTCCACGGTGATTCAAAGCCAAATTTTTTTAAGAGAATCTCATATTCAATTGTATAAACATCATCATCATCTACGTTTATGCCAAATTGTTTAAGCTTGTATTCATAGTTTATTTTTTCTAGATAAATAAAAGACATTACACTTTCATAACCATTCCTATATAGTTTACTTTCTTGTACAGAAAGGAGTTCATTCCCTTTAATCAGTTTATTGCCTTTAAACTTTAAACTATTAGTTAATATATTTAAAAGTGCATCGAAAATGATAGGTTTGGGAATCTCAGATTCTAAGAGTTTTTTATAAAGTTCTTTGAAATCACTTGTAATTTCTTCTTCTGAGTTATATTTTTTGGCCATAAATTAAATTTTAAAAATTGAATGTTGGAATGTTATTTACAGCTTTAGTTTTATTTTTATCCATAATTTTTGCATATATCTGTGTGGTTTTAATATTCTTATGTCCAAGGATTTTCATTACCATATACAGGTCTGTTTGATGTGCAATGAGAAGGGTAGCATGAGTATGTCTTGCGCAATGAAAGGTTATTTTTTTAGTAATCCCAGCTTTCATAACCCATTGTGCTAATTTCAAATTATACCAAGCACTATATCTGAGCCCCTTAAATATTTTCTCTTCGGGAGGCCCTTCTTGGCCAAGCCATTCCCTGGTTTGATTTGTAATTGGTAGATATTCTTGTCCCTTAGTTTTTACCTGGCGAAAAGTTAGGCGCCAGCCATCATGTTTTGAATATTGTAAATTTGACCACTTAATTTCGATGCAGTCGGACCAACGCAGACCACTTAGGCAACTAAAGATAAATGCTCTTTTTAAAATTGGGAATTCGCAATCAGTAACAATTAATGATTGTACCTCTTCTTCTGTTAAATATTCCCTTTCAGGATCTTCTTGTTTAATTCCCTTTATTCTTTTCGCAGGATTATCATTAATGATTTTATTTTCGAAAGCTATCCGTAAGCTTGCACGAAATTTATTAAAATAAGTAGATGCACTGTTTTGAGATACTTCTTTCAACAGATGTTCCTTGAATTTATTAATCAGATTTTCATCAATATCAGCAAAAGTAATTCCTGGCTTTGCAAACTTCTTTAATTGTTGATAACATGAGTTCCAGCTATCAAAATTACTCTTGCTTGAATTCTTGTCTTCTACAAGCATTTTAAAATACTCTAAAAAATCTGTTTGCTTTTTAAATTCAGGAACGAAACCATGACTTAGAGATTGAAGTTCTAATAATCTTTTCGCTCTGATTTTTTCAGCTAAAGCTAGGGTCTCTTTATTTTGTTTGCGTTGTTCGGAAGTAGTAGGAGAGTTAAAAATTTTAAGTTTTAAAAATTCATATTGCCTTTTCCCATTTTTATAGTATTCAAGGTAGAGACTACTTTTCTCTTTTCCTCTTTTTTCTCGCAATGTTACTTTCATATTTTACCAGTTTTATGTTACTATTTGTTACTAATGAATAAATAGTAACAAATTAGTAACAAAGTACGGGTACTTAAATGAAAGAGTCAACCAAAAGTATGAAAATATTTTTCATAACAAACTGTAAATCAGGTGTTTGTTTTCATTTACTTTCATTTGTTTTCATACTTACTTTCCGATACAGAACTTACTAAAAATATTTCCTAGTAAATCGTCTGTAGTTATTTCTCCGGTAATCTCTCCAAGATAAATCAAAGAGCTCCGTATGTCCTGAGCAAGAAGCTCGCCCGAGATACCGTCGTCTAATGCCTCTAAAGCAGCTTTTAAGGCATCTCTTGACTTGATAAGACTTTCGTAGTGACGAACATTGGTGACAATCACGTTACCGGTCTTAAAGTTGGCGAAGTTTACCATTTCCACAAGATTGTTTTTTAATTCTTCAATGCCCACCTTCATTGCAGCTGATATAAAAATGATGCCATCAAAGTTTCTGAATTCAATAATATTGGATTTATCCTTGTCAATCTTGTTGCCTACTACTACAAGGGGGATATTATAACTCTTTAATTCAAGCAGGTTTTCTTTAAGTTCCTTTTCTGAAGTAGAATTAACATCAAACAAATAAATGATGAGGCTGGCCTGCTTCATCTTTTGTTTGGTGCGCTCAATACCTATTGATTCGATCTTATCAGATGAATCCCTCAAACCAGCAGTGTCAATAAAACGAAAACGAATTCCTTCCAACACCATTTCATCCTCAATAAAGTCGCGGGTAGTACCTGGTATTTCAGAAACTATCGCTCTTTCTTCATTGAGCAATACATTGAGAAGCGTGGATTTACCCGCATTGGGCTTTCCGGCAATAACAGTTGGTACACCGTTTTTTATAACATTACCAACATCAAAAGAGCTGATCAGATGATCAATTACTCTTTTAATTTCATAAATAAGGCTCTTTAATTGAGATCTGTCCGCAAACTCAACATCTTCTTCACTGAAGTCCAGCTCCAGTTCTATCAGAGATGCAAAGTTGATGAGTTGTTCTCTCAGTTTTTTTATTTCGAGGGAAAAACCACCTCTCATCTGATTCATCGCTGCCTGGTGCGCAGCTTCAGTCTCAGAATATATAAGGTCTGCAATAGCTTCTGCCTGAGCAAGGTCGAAACGACCGTTTAAGAAAGCTCTTTTGGTAAACTCACCTGGTTTGGCAAGCCTTACACCATTTCTGATCAGTAGTTGAAGGAGTTGTTTTACAATATACTCTGAACCGTGGCAGGAGATTTCAATGACATCCTCTCTGGTAAAAGAGTTTGGTCCTTTAAAAAGAGAAACAACTACTTCATCTAAAATTTTATCTCCATCTCGTATAGTTCCGAAATGAATGGTGTGCGATGCTGCAGTTGCTAAATCCTTACCTTTAAATATCTTTTGTGTTACAGGAATGGCATCTTTGCCGGATATCCTGATTACCGCAATAGCCCCTACACCTGAAGCGGTGGCAAGAGCGGCAATTGTATCTTCACTTTCTATGTTTCTACTATGAGGTTCCACTTAAATGGGGTTAGTTGGCATCGGGACTGTAAGACTGCTGAAATTGCTCCCAGGTTTTTGTCTTATAGTGTTCCTCTCCGTAATAATGTAAAATTTTATCCAAAATATCAACATCCAAATAGCCTGGAACAGGAGAAAGGAGGTTTTCATTGCTGTCGAGATATACAGTAGTAGGGTAACCGGTTGCATTAAAGATAGTTCTGGCAAGGTCTCTTTCTGAAATATCTTTTCCTTTGTATTTTATCATTTTGCCGCTTTCTGCATTCAGTTTTACAGCGTAATATTTTTTATTCAGATACTCGGCAATTTTCGGATCGCTCAATGTGGCTTTATCCATCTTTTTACACCATCCGCACCAGTCAGTATAAACATCTATAAATATTTTCCTTGGCTTTTTAGCATTCAGTTTAATTGCCTCATCATAACTTAACCAATTAACTCCTTCATTTTTAGTGGGATGTTCCAATGAAATGCTGGTCGCATTAACAATTGGCTTATGGAGAATAGTAAATCCTGTAAGGGAAATGCAAATAGAAAGTGCAGAAATTATAAGTACTTTTTTCATTTAGATATATTTAGAAAAAACTCTTTAGGTAACCGAAATTTTAGGGATTTAGTTTTTAATAAACCTGTTTGACAATCCCATTTGACCGGGATTATTACTGATTTTTAAAAGAAATCCTTCCTTTGCTCTCCTCAATGATCATTCCAGTTTTGTAAGTTTGGTTTTTTTTCCTGAAAAGCCCATACCTTGGCGAAAATATAAAGGCAAGAGCAAATATAACTCCTGTCATTGTTGCCATCGCACCAGCAATAGAGCCGTCAATTTGAGTAGCAAGAACATAACCCGAAATAGAACTTAAAATTCCGAATATTCCAGCCCAAACAAGCATTAATTCAAAACGATCTGTAAGAAGGTAAGCAGTTGCTGCCGGAACAATCAAAAAAGCTACTACCAGAATAGCACCCACAGATTCAAAGCTGGCAACTGTTGCCAGGGATACCATACTCATAAGAATATAGTGCCACAAAGCTGTACTATAACCAATAGCTGCAGCATAGGACGGATCAAAAGTGGTCACCAGCAATTCCTTATAGGATGTTAAAATTGTAATCAATACCAGCACAAGTATGCTTCCCATGATCCAGATGGCTTGAGGACCAAGGTTTAATCCGGAATCTGTTATCCAAACATCTAGTGGCACATAGGCTATTTCCCCATATAAAACACATTCCTGGTCTATATCAACTTTATTGGCAAAAACCGAAATCAGGATTACGCCTAGAGCAAACAACCAAGTAAAGGTTACGCCAATGGAGGCATCCTCTTGTAACCTCGCTTTTTTATGAAGGAATTCTATAAGAAAAGTGGTAAGAATACCAAGAATACCTGCACCAATAAGCATTGGAATGGTTTGTCTGGATCCGGAAATCAGGAATGCCAGAACAATACCTGGAAGTACGGCATGCGAAATGGCATCACCTACCATGGCCATTCTTCTTAGTATCAGGTAGCAACCTAGCAGACTGCAGGTTACTGCAACTAAGGCTCCTGTAAGTATAATCCAAAATGAAGACATGTTTTTCTTCTAATTGATTTTTTCTTTAATTTATAATTTCATTCATTCCTATCTACTTAAAAATCTTTATAAGGGATTTTGGTATCATGAGGATCCACTTTGGGATACTGCAACTGTTCCAATATTTTAGATTCCAGTTCCGGAGTAATGATGTGTTCAATAGTTTCAGCATCATCATGTACATGATCAGGTGCAAGCTGAAGATATTGTGTCAGGTATAATTCCCAGAGCCTGTGTAATCTTGCTATTCTTTGACCTTTTGCTTTTCCAGCTTCTGTAAATTTCCAATGATCCTTAGTTTTATTAAGAAAACCTTGTTCGGTTAACCTGGCAAGTCCATTTTTCAAATGGTCCTTTCGCATTGGTCTTCTCTCAAGCAAGGTATGAATGGATCTTTGTGTAAAGAAGTCCTGATCTTTTTCTCCCAACTGAAAGAAAAGCTTCAGAATATTTTCGTCTGTGATTTGTTTCTGGTTCTTTATTTGTTTGCGCAGTCTTGCAAATACACCCTTGACAGGAGCGAAAGTAAAGGATATAATGGCGATCATGGAAATTACCATTACGATCCAGGGGCCCGTTGGCATGGAAGGAGCAAGGTAAGAGATGTATGCACCGAAAATCCCGGAAAAAGCACCCATCATTGCCGCCACCAGCATCATAATGGTCAGGTTATGAGTCCAATACCTTGCAGCGGCGGCAGGTGTAATGAGCATAGCAGCCATTAAAACCACTCCGACCGCCTGAATGCCGGTAACTACAGCCAGTACAGTAATAGATGTGAGCATAAATTCCAGCATTTTTACTGGTAATCCTATTGCCTCTGCAAAATTTCTGTCAAACGAAATGAGGGTAAATTCTTTAAAAAAGAAAAATACACCGATTAGTAGTATGATACCTACAAGTCCAAAGCTATAAAGATCCTCCGGGAGAATGGAGGCTGCTTTTCCAAATAAAAAGCTGTCTAACCCACTTTGGTTGGCGTTTCCGCCATGCTGAATAGCTGTCAGTAATAAAATCCCGATTCCGAAAAAAACAGAAAGGACTATACCAATTGCACTATCTTCTTTAAGTTTGGTTTTGGACGAAATAAATTCTACCAGAAAAATGCTTAGTCCACCAGTAATAAAAGCACCTATTAAAAGTACAAATGGATTTTTATCCCCGGTTAATAAAAAAGAGAGGCAAACTCCAGGCAATACAGAATGGGCAACAGCATCACCGATCAAAGCTCTTTTTCTCAGAAATGTAAAACATCCCACTACCGCTGAGCAGACGGTCATAAGTATCGAACCTGCTACAACATATCTTATATTAGGATCAGTAAATGAGAAGAATTCAAAGAATTTCATATGTTATGAAGCTTAAAGTTGAAAGCTTAAAGCTTAAAGTCATTTAGTTTAATAATATTAATTTAAAGCCATCTTGTAAAATGTCATAAAGAAGCTAGATTCATTTCTATCATTTGCATATCCTATTGTTGCTATTTTCATGTGTAAACACTTCAACTTTCAACTTTCAACTTTTTACTTTCAACTTTAGGCTTTAAGCTTTATCCTCTCGGGACGGAAATTGCTGTTTCTCCAGCAAATCGCCGACTTTGGCCAGTACAGTTAGTTTTCCTCCATAGGTTTCTTGTAGAAGGTCCTGAGTGAATACTTTCTCTGTCGGGCCAGAAGCGACTAAGCGCATATTTAATAATAAAACCCAGTTAAAATAGGTGATGGCAGACTGTAAATCATGATGCACAACAACTACTGTTTTTCCGGATGTTGTCATATTCCTGAGAATCTCAATGATTGCAGCTTCTGTCGCAGCATCTACTCCTGCAAATGGCTCGTCCATAAAATAAATGTCTGCATCCTGAGCCAGAGCTCTGGCTAGAAACACCCTTTGTTGCTGACCTCCTGAAAGTTGAGAAATCTGTCTGTTTGCAAAATTTTCAAGACCTACTTTTCTAAGACACTCCATCGCAACTTCTTTATCTGCTTTCCTTGGCCTATTAAATAATCCGATCTGACTATACCTTCCCATTAGTACAACATCCAATGCTGAAGCAGGGAAATCCCAGTCAACAGATTCTCTTTGTGGTACATAGCTCACTTTTTGCCTCACTTCGTCCAGCTCCTTACCAAATAACCTCACAAAACCACTGCTGAGAGGAATCAGTCCCATAATTGCTTTGATTAGTGTAGATTTACCGGCTCCATTAGGACCAATGATACCGGTAAGAGAGCCTGCTGGCAGGGTTAAATCTACTCCCCATAAAACCGGTTTCCTATGATATGCCACTGTGAGATCGTGGACTTCTAATATTGGATTTGGAACCTGAATAATCATAAAGTTCTGATATATTTATAGTTTACTTTAGGGCAAAAGTGATTTTTTGTACATTGCTGGTAACCATTCCGATATAGGTGCCTTCAAATGTTCCCTGAGCACCCATCGCATCACTGTATAAGGTGCCACCAATTGAGATTTCATGTCCTTTTTCTTTTACTCCTTTCACTACTGCTTCGATAGCTTTGGGAGACACGGAAGACTCTACAAAAACAGCTTTAATTTTTCTCGAAACAATGAAATTTACAAGGCCGGTAATATCATTTAATCCAAAATCAGATGAGGTAGAAATACCTTGGAGACCTTTTACCTCAATTGCATAAGCTTTACCGAAATATCCGAAAGCATCATGTGCCGTAATCAAAACCCTTCTTTCCTGAGGAATAGACTGAATTTCATGTTTTACCCACTTATCAAGAGAGTCGAGTTGTTTTAAATACTTTGCAGCATTATGCTCGTAGTAATCTTTTTTCGAATTATTGATCCTTGTAAGGTTATTATAAATTTCTGCAACAGATTTTGTCCAGAGATGTACATCAAACCAAATATGGGGATCAAATGCATTGGCAAATTGAGGAGCAGTCATTAGAAGGTTATGAGGAATGCCGTTGGAAACCGGAATTACAGGTTTTGTTTTGGCTAGCTTTTCCAGAATTTCTGCCATTTTCCCCTCAAGGTGCAAACCATTATAGAAGATAATATCTGCTTCCGAAAGCTTCTCAAGATCTCCATGAGTAGCCTTATAAAGATGCGGATCAACCCCTGGTCCCATGAGCGCAACAACATCTGCAGAGGTGTCAGCAATGTTTTTTACTGCATCTGCAATCATACCTGTTGTTGTTACAATTAATAGTTTTTTCTTCTTTTGGGGAGCTTTGTCAGAACAGGAAAAAATGGATCCTGAAAAGACTATGAAAAATATTGTGAATAGAGTGTAATTGTATTTTTTCATGATTCTGCGATGAGAATGTTTTTGGCTACTTCATTTGAGACAAGTATCGTTTTTTTATTATCAATCAGGATTTCTAGAGAACCGTCAAATTCAATTTTGTCCATTACCTTAATTTTTGCCCCTATATAAATTCCCGCTTTATCAAGATATTGAAGAAATAAAGGGGAGGTCTCTTTCAATCCTATTACTTTTCCCTGGTTATGTAAATCCGTCTCTGATAAAGGAGTATGTTTCTTTGCTTTCATTTCTCCCCGCCCATTAGGAATCGGGTCTCCATGAGGATCAAAAGGAGGGAAGCCTAAGAATTCATCTAGCCTCTCTATGAGCAAGTTAGATTGAATGTGCTCAAGTTGTTCTGCAATTTCATGAACTTCATCCCAGTTAAAATTTAACTTCTCTACCAGAAAAACTTCCCAAAGCCTGTGTTTGCGAATTATCTGTAAAGCGATCTTTAGGCCACTTGGTGTTAATGAAACACCTTGATATTTTATGTAGTTAATGACTTCTTTCTGCGAAAGTTTTTTGAGCATATCACTAACAGATGCGGGCTTGGTATTTAAAGCATCTGAAATGGCATTTGTTGAAACGTCAAATTTGCCATCCTCGGAAAGGTGGTAAATCGCTTTAAGGTAGTTTTCTTCAGTATAACTCAGCAGCATGATTCAGCCTAATTGTAATACAAATATACAATAATTTAGGTTTGCCTAAAAAAAAATTTAGATTTATTGTATTGTGTTTGCTTTTAGCGGTTTAATATGGTTTTGACAATCTGGAGGAGTTTAATTTCTTCAGAATCCCAGGAGGTATGTTCTGGTTTTGAGGTAAAAAAAATGTGTTGACTTAAATTTTCAAGAAGTTCTTCAGGTTTAGAGTTGTTGAAATCAAAAGTGACAGATGCATTGTATGGGGATGTAATTGAAGTCCAAATGGGATTCGGAGGAATGATCATTGGAAGATACAATGAGAGGTATTCGTATAATTTGGTTGGAATACAATTTTCAGTGCTTTTATTGGGAAGGTAGCTCAGAATTCCTATATCAGAATTGTGAATTTCATTTAAGATATCGGAATGGGCAACTGGTGTATCTCCTCCGAGGAGGTGGATGAAAGGATAATTTCTAATTTCTGATTTTACCACTTTAAGTGTTTCTTTTTTAGGTGAATACCCTATGATGGTTAAAGTGATATTTGAATTTAACTCATGGAGTTTTATTATAAGTTCTATTGTTTTAAATATTCCATAAACTTCAGCAATTGTACCAGAATATAAAAATCGAATACCGCTCTTTGGATTAATCCTTAATTCTTGTTTTAAAACAGGGCTAATTCCCTCATTTTTAAATTTATTCTCAATAATACAGCTTTTGTTTTTGGAAAAGGAAAACTCGGATTCGTAATTTCTTTCCGCAAGCAAATAAAAATCTATTAATGGCCTTGTCAGCATTTCAATAAATCGAACCCCACTTGCAATTATATTTCGAATGAAAGGAGGGAAAGTTGGAGTGAAGCGGATATTACGGTAATAATTTTCCTGAATATCATAGATTAATACAGTTCCAGAGAATAATTTGTATATAATGCTAACTATCAGAATCTCATAGGTAGTAATGATCATTAGTTGAGGTTTTACTTTAAGTAAAAGTCTGAATAATTTTAATTGGGCTCCGATTCTGGAAATGTGTAATCTGGATTCTGAAAATAAGGTGTGAAAGAAGATTTTATCTTCAGCCTTTGAATCTTTTGTCGGAGAAAATCCGGCAATATGGATTTCCACATCATTGAGTTTAAGCAATGATTTTGCAAATTTTTCGTACATTCGGGTCTCATTTACCGGTTTGAGCACCGAGGCCAGAAGTATTTTGGCTGTTTTACTCATTGACACTAAAATTAATACTTTTATATTTTAATACATTTTATAAATGAAAGAGATTATTGAAAGAGCCTGGAATGACAGAAGTATATTGAATGATCAGGAAGTACAAATTGCAATCAGGACAATTATTGAAGAACTGGATAAAGGTATCAGAAGGGTTGCAGAGCCAACTGAAAATGGATGGCAGGTAAATGAGTGGATTAAAAAAGCAGTTATTCTTTATTTCCCGATTCAGAAAATGAAGGTTACAGAAGTAGGTCCACTTGAGTTTCACGATAAAATGGAGCTTAAAAAAGGATATGATAAACTGGGAGTAAGGGTTGTACCTCACGCTGTTGCGAGATATGGAGCATTTCTGGCAAAAGGGGTTATCATGATGCCTTCTTATGTAAATATTGGCGCTTATGTAGATGAAGGAACAATGGTCGACACTTGGGCAACTGTTGGTAGCTGTGCTCAGATTGGAAAAAATGTTCACTTGAGTGGTGGAGTTGGTATAGGTGGTGTTTTAGAACCTGTTCAGGCTGCTCCAGTGATCATCGAGGATGGCGCATTTATCGGATCAAGATGTATAATTGTGGAAGGTGTACGTGTTGGGAAAGAAGCGGTTATAGGGGCAAATGTTTGTCTTACAGGTAGTTCTAAAGTGATTGATGTGACAGGGGATAAACCTGTTGAATATAAAGGGTTTGTGCCGGAAAGATCGGTTGTAATTCCAGGTTCTTACACAAAAAAATTCCCTGCAGGTGACTTTCAGGTTCCTTGTGCATTGATTATTGGGAAAAGAAAACCAAGTACAGACCTTAAGACATCTCTTAATGATGCATTAAGAGAAAATGATGTAGCAGTTTAATAATTATCAAATATCGTAAATCAGGACCCTGGAATTTATTAATGAGATTTCAGGGTCTTTTTTATGTTTTGTGTTAATGAGTTACTTTAACTTTGTTAAGGTAATTTGTTTAAAATGAGTTTTTTGCAATAAGATATACTGGTAGTTTCATTTACAAGATGTACATTCTGAAAAAATCAAAATTTTCAGAAATTTTGATTTATTCCATTACCAATCAATTTTACTGTAATACTTCTAAAACCAGCATTGAAAATCTTTGAATTATTAAAAAACATATTTAGTCGTAAAAATTCCATTCATGATTTTGGGATATTTTTTCCTTCATTATTCTGTCTCATTTTTTAACTATTTGTGAGTGCTATTAACTATTGAAGGTTATTGTTTTTATTATCCATTTTGGATTATTTCTAGTTGAAGTAGACTGATAATAATTAGTCAATATTGGATCATTTTAAGGAGATTAAAGTTCAAAAAGCAGGCCCTGGCAAACTCCAGCTTTTTACCAGATGATTTAATTCTATTCAAAAAATCTATGGCCTGATTAATTTTATCAAATCTATTGATTTAGGTTTTCCTCTCAAATTAGATCATGAATGTTATAAGGAATGTTTAGATTTTAACATAAACATCCCATCTGGCAAGAGGGATTTTGAATATTCTGAAAAGGCTATTCAGGAATTTTGGGAATCGTAGATTCTCTATGAGAAATGAGGTGACTGGTAAAAATACACTATATATTATAATAGTGTATTTTTATAAAAATCTTTCAGCTGGAATCAATTTGTCTTTTCCACTCTTGTTATAATCATAAAATCCTATGCCCGACTTCACACCTTTATGCCCGGCTTCCACCATATTTACCAAAAGAGGACAAGGAGCATATTTAGGATTTCCCAGTCCGTCATGCAGCACTCTTAGAATAGCCAGGCAAACATCTAATCCAATGAAATCAGCCAATTGCAATGGACCCATTGGATGCGCCATTCCAAGTTTCATAACAGTATCTATTTCCGTTACTCCGGCAACTCCTTCGAAAAGACTAAAAATAGATTCATTAATCATAGGCATGAGGATTCTGTTTGCCACAAATCCCGGATAGTCATTAACTTCAACAGGAATTTTTTCAAGCTTAACTGAGATTTCCATAATTGTTTCGGTCGTCAGTTTGGACGTTGAATACCCATTAATGACTTCAACCAGTTTCATGACGGGTACAGGGTTCATAAAGTGCATCCCTATTACTTTGTCAGGTCGTTTTGTTACAGCTGCAATTTTGGTAATGGAAATAGAAGATGTATTTGTTGCCAGAATGGAGGATTGTGGGGCTATAGAATCTAATTCCCGGAATAAATTTAATTTAACATCTTGATTTTCCGTTGCAGCTTCAATAATCAGATCCGCATTTTTTACTCCATCATTTAGTAAAGTAAATGTTTTTATTTTTGATAGAATTTCAGATTTCTGCTCGGGTTTTATTATTTCTTTTTTAATTTGGCGTTCAATATTTTGCTGAATGTTTTTCAGTCCGGTTTCGAGTGCTCCGGCAGATACATCACAAAGGCTTACTTCATATCCGAATTGAGCAAAAACGTGAGCTATTCCATTGCCCATAGTACCCGATCCGATAATTGTTATATTTTTCATGCAATAAATTTGTAGGTTTTAGTGTTATCAAAAAATAAATGTTTTAAAATATTGTTATTAAATAAGCATAAAATTTAGCTCAGATTTTTTTTTTCTTAAAAAGAAGGTATATTTGTCTATTATTCCTATAGGGTAATAGGGTGATGGGCCGATTTTGACAAAATTTTATTTTAACAATTTCTTAACATTTATTCGGTGTCTAAATTTATAGGTATAGTATAATTTTGTAAACAGATTTAATAACAGAGTTCAATAGTCATTTAAAAACAAAATGGAAAATCAAACTTCTTCTACGGGAAAATTTAATTCCTGGTTCGCTGTGGCAGCCATCGTATTGGCAATTCTTTTCAGTTTCATTCTTTATTTCAAAGTGTTGGGTAATCCTGCTAACTTTCAGGGTGATAATATTGCAAACCATCCAAAAGAAGGGAACTATCTTGGTATAGTTTATAAAGGTGGTTTGATTGTACCAATTCTAATGTCATTCAATTTAATGGTACTTGTTTTTTCAATTGAAAGAATCATTACTATAACAAAAGCATCAGGCAGTGGTTCGGTGAATTCTTTCATCAGAAAAATTAAAGGTTATCTTTCTTCAAATGATATCAGAGCTGCTATTGAAGAGTGCGATAAACAAAAAGGTTCTGTAGGAAACGTAGTTAAGTCTGTTCTTTATAAATATGAAGGTCTGTCTAAAGAGGCTGGACTGAGCAAAGATCAGAAACTGGCTTCAATACAGAAAGAGCTTGAAGAAGCTACTTCACTGGAACTTCCAATGCTTGAGAAAAACCTTACAATTATAGCTACTCTTGCATCCGTTGCTACTCTTACTGGTCTATTAGGAACTGTAATTGGTATGATAAAAGCGTTCGCAGCACTTGCTACTGCAGGTTCTCCAGATGCAGTTGCTCTTGCGAACGGTATCTCTGAAGCACTTATCAACACTGCATTGGGTATTGCAGCTTCAGCTTTAGCCATCATTGCATACAACTTCTTCACAAGCAAAATTGATGATCTGACTTATAACATTGACGAAATAGGATTCAGCATCACTCAATCATTTTCAGCAGGTACTAAGTAATCATAAAGCAGGAT
Source organism: Sporocytophaga myxococcoides (assembly GCF_000775915.1). NCBI lineage: Bacteria > Pseudomonadati > Bacteroidota > Cytophagia > Cytophagales > Cytophagaceae > Sporocytophaga > Sporocytophaga myxococcoides. The sequence goes on along the minus strand of NZ_BBLT01000009.1, from coordinate 200,708 downwards.
AATCATGCCAAAAGTAAAAATTCCTAGAAAAAGCATTTCACTGGACATGACAGCCATGTGTGACATGGCCTTCCTGCTGTTGACCTTTTTCATGCTCACAACCAAGTTCAAACCGGAAGAGCCTATCGCTGTAGATATGCCATCTTCAATTTCTGAAAGCATTCTTCCGGATGCCAACATCCTGACGATTTCTATAGGGAAAGAAGGAAGAGTATTTTATGGTTTGGACGGTCAGGAGGCTAAAAGAGAAGTTTTAAAAAACATCTCTTCTAAATATGGGGTAACATTTACTCCTGCTGAAGAGAAGAAATTTATCTTGATGTCTTCATTCGGATCACCTGTGAGCGAACTTAAAAAGGTGTTGGGCTCAAAAGAAGCAGAAATGAAACAACCAGGCATTCCGATAGACTCTAGCAATAATCAGTTAAGAGACTGGATTCTATATTCTGCCAGAGCTGACAAACAGCTGAAAGTCGCTGTGAAAGGTGATAAAGAAACTGACTACAAAGTGATATCAAGGGTTATTGCTATTCTACAAGACCTTAATATCAATAAAATCAAATTGATCACTACAATGGAGGCAAAACCCCAGTAGTTCGTTACTCCAAAGCAATTAATTAAAATTAGTTAGTACTATAAAAATCTAACCTAAAATGGCAGAAGTAAATACCGGCGGGGGTGGTGGTAAGGGTGGTAAAAAAAGGAGTAAGAAGATTTCTACAAAAATAGACATGACACCTATGGTGGATCTTGCTTTCTTACTTATTACATTCTTTATGCTTACGACTACCTTCAATAAACCGAAGATTATGGAGGTAAAGATGCCAGTGAAAACGGAGGATAATAAAAAGACCAATTATAAGGAATCCGAAACAATGACACTGGTATTGGGAGAAGAAAACAAAGTCTTTTATTTCATGGGGCTGACTAATCCGCAAGTAGAATCAACGGATTTCTCGGATCAGGGAATACGAAAAGTATTACTACAGAAAAACAAGTCAATACCGGAATTTAAAGTAGTAATTAAGGCGATGGATACTTCCAAATACAAAAACATGGTAGACATTCTTGATGAAATCCATATCACAGGAGTAAAATACTATGCAATTGGTAAAATCTCTCCGAAGGATATTGAATTAACCAAAACAGTTCAGGGTAGTTAGTTTTATCCGGAATAAACATCTAAAATAAGAATTATGAGCATCCTGGAAGAAACGGAAACGATTTCGGTTAAGAAAACAGAAATAAATTCCCAGGCCACCCTTAATGACATTGTTTTTGAAAACAGAAACAAGGAATACGGTGCTTTTATTATAAGAAAGGAGTATGGACGTTATGTTACTGTTGCTGTTGTAATTTCAGCCGTGGTGTTTTTTGTAGGTTTGGTATCTCCTCTTATCTATAATAAATATAAGCCTGCGGAGCAAGAAGAAATAGTACAAGAAGTTGATCTTGAATTGATGGAGGTCAAGGATGAGAAACCTGAAGAAGAAATTCCTGTTGAACCTCCGCCTCCTGCAGAGGAGCCCCCAAAAGTTGCAATGAGTGAATTTCTTGAGCCTGAGGTAACCAAAGATGAGCAGGTAGTTAAAGATCCTCCCAAAAACGATGATATTGTAAATCCTGGTCCTGTAGATCAGGATGGAGATGCCAACCTGAATGATGTGATTTCTGATGGTAATGGCTCTGGCAATGCTATCGTTGAGGCTGCTCCATCTAATGAACCGCTATTATATGTTCCTGAAATGCCAGAGTTTAAAGGCAACATGGAGGAGTTTTTTAGAAAAAACGTAGTATATCCTACAAAAGCTCAGAATAATGGTATTGAAGGTAAGGTATTCGTCCAATTTGTTATCAATACTGATGGCACTGTTACGGATGTTAAGGCTATCAGAGGTATAGGTTATGGCTGTGATGAAGAAGCAGAGCGTGTAACTAAAAAGATGGTTTGGACTCCTGGTAAGCAGAATGGTGTCCCTGTGAGAATCAAAAAGGTTTTACCAATCCATTTTAAATTACCGGATTAAAATATTAATCTTGTCAAAATTTCCTTAATCAGATTTTGCTTCCCTTTAGGTCTGATTAAGGATTATCTTTTTATAAGAAAAATAGTTAAAGTTTAAAAGTCAATAAGGTAGTGCAGAACGCGTTTTTTTATTTCAAATTATTAATGTCCTTTTTCTATGTGGGAATAGGCATTTACTTCATTGTTTATCATCAAACAATTCAGTTGTTAAGTCCTCAGATGAATATAGGGCTGGGTGCATTACTTATCCTTTATGGTGGGTTCAGGGGATACAGGGCTATTAAAGATCGTGAAGAATAAAATGCAATCTAATTTTCGGATATATCAGCTCTTTATTTTGCTAATTCTGACATTTTCCTGCCAGGAGGAGAAAAATAATAATAATAATAATAATAATGATAATGATGTCCCGGAAGATACTCCCGTAAAGGGGAAGATTCACATATTTTCAGAGTCTTCTTTTAAACCAGCCATTCTTCCTGAAAAAAATACTTTTGAAGGTATATATACCAACGCCAAAATTGATATATCCTTCACTTCTGAAAGATCAGCAATAGATTCCTTTTTAAGGGGTAAAACCGAAATGATAGTAGTTGGGAGGCCCTTAAACGATAAGGAATTATCTCCCTTTAAAGCAAAAGGAATCAAAGTTATTCAGGATATAATGGCTAAAGACGCAATAGCTTTTGTCCTCAATAAAAATTTCCCTGATTCATTATTAAGTCTTAATCAACTCAGGGATATACTCTCTGGTAAGGTAAAAAACTGGAGAGATATCAGCCCCTCATTTCCATTAGGTAAAATAGTAATTGCTGCCGACCAGAGCAATTCAGGAAACTTGTTTTTCCTTAAAGATAGTTTAGGCCTGGATATCAAAAATATAGAAATTTTTTCTGCTGATTCTGTTGCGGGAGTTATAGATTATGTAAAAGGTCATTCAAATGCTATGGGAATCATTGGCGTTTCTTGGTTGAGTGATGCCGATAACATTGATTCTAATGATTATTATAAACAAATCAAGGTAGCAGGACTATATGAAGACGACAAGGAAAAGTTTTCTTTACCCTTTCAGGGAAATATTGCCGATGGTTCATATCCACTGAAAAGAAATATTTACCTGATTTATAGCGGAGCACGAACTGGCCTTAGAACAGGATTCGCCTCTTTTATTCTGGGGGATCGCGGACAGAAAATAATTCTTAAGACAGGAATCGTTCCGGCTAAGATGCCGGGAAGAGATATAGAGTTTAAATACGAATAAAAATTAACTAGCAATGAGAAATGGTATTTTAGCTGGTTTTGCATTAATGCAAACATTGATGGTGAATGCTCAGACAGTTCAGGATGCTACCAGAAGTATTGAACTGGAACAGTATGAAAAAGCCAAAAAAACTTTGGTGGAGCTAAGTAAAAAGGATCAGAAGAACCCTGAAATTGCTTACCTGCTTTCTGATGTTTATTTTCAGACAGGAAATGCAGACTCGGCAAAGGTAGTTGCAGAGCAGGCTTTGGCAAAAAATGAAAGCCCCCTTTATTATGTTGCACTTGGCAAATCTGTTTATGAGGGAAATGATAAATCCGGGGAAAACTATTTTGAAAAAGCCCTTGTACTTTCAAAATCAAAAGACCCTAAAGTATTGGCTGGCATTGCTGAGTTTTATATCAATTCTCCAAAATACAGAAATCCAGATAAAGCTATTGGTTTGCTTCAAACTGCAATAAGCAAGGATGATAAAAATCCATATTACTATTCATTAATGGGGGATGCTTATCTTGCAAAAAATGATGGTTCCAAAGCAATCGAAAATTTTAAGAAAGCTTTGAATGCCAAACCTGGCTATCCTATGGCATATCTGAAGATGGGTAATATTTACAATAAGGCAAGAAATTATAATGAAGGGTTAAAGTATTATAATGAAGGTCTTGAGAAAAATCCTGATTATGTGCTGTTTCACCGTCAGATCGGAGACTTGTACTATCGTGCCAAACAATATCAAAAGGCCATTGCAAGCTATAAGGTTTATGTAGAAAACACAGACAAAAATGCAGATAATGATTTTCGATATGCGTCTTTCCTTTTCCTGAATGAAAACTATAAAGATGCCTTAAATATATTTGAAAATCTAAAGAAAAAAGATTACCCCAATCCAATACTTTACAGACTTCTGGGATACAGTTATTATGAAACAGGTGATGTTTCAAAAGGCTTAGAATCTATGAATGAATATTGGAAAAAAACAAATGACAAACTGGTTATAGGAACTGATTATGAATATATGGGTAAGATTTATTCAAAATCAGGCAATGACTCATTAGCTATAATCAATTATATAAAAGCAGTTGAAAAAGACTCATCTAAAATTGAATTGATCAGTGAAGTTGCAGGGATGTATTTTACAAATAAGCAATATGGAAAGGCAGCAGAAATGTTTGAAGCCAGAATTACAAAAATCACCCCAACAGCACAGGATTACCTGAATCTTGGAAAATCTTATTACTATGACAAAAACTATTCAGCTGCAGATTCTGCTTTTGTTAAAATAGTTGAAATGATTCCAGCATCTCCTACAGGATATCTTTGGAGAGCCAGAGCCAATTATTCAGCAGATACTGCACCTGACAAAGGAAAAGCCAAACCTTACTATGAAAAAGTGATCGAACTGACTCAGGAAGATGTTCAGAAAAATAAAAAAGAAATTACTGATTCCTATGCGTATCTGGCTTATTACTATTCAGTGAACAAGGATAAAGCCAAATCCAATGAATACTGGACGAAAGTGTTGGAATTAGATCCTGAAAATAAATTGGCGAAACAAGCTCTCGGAAAAAAATAACAGAGTTGATAATATATATAATTTTAAAGGTGCCTGAAGAAATTCAGGCACCTTTTTTGTGTGTAATTTTCTGTAGAATTTCAAGAAAAAATGTAACAAATCAAGAGTAAAACAGATTAATATAGTAATTAATATAAGGCCCAAAAACTAGTTATATGTCAACACAAAATATTCACATCGCAATGGGAAGCCTGGCCTACTCAATTGCAAAGGCTGATGGTGCAATTCAATCAGAGGAAAAAGAAACGATTAAAAACTTAGCACAAAAGGAATTTCAGCTGGGAGACGGTGATATTGAATGGATTGATCAAATGTTCAATAAGTTGGAGAAGGCTAATATACCTTTGGAAGAAGCTTACAATTATGCTTTAGATACTCTGGAAGCAAACAGGTTTCATTTTGATTTTACCCAAAGTATGAAATCAAAATGCATTAGTTTCATGGAAAGGGTAGCAGAAGCTTTTAATGAAACTTCAGTTGAAGAGAGATCTATTATTTCCAGGTTTAAAAAGGATGTGCAACGCTTTTAGTTGTTTAAAAGATTGCATCCAGAATACCGGCCACTGCAAGGAAGATAATCAATACTCCAATTAAGGCAATTATAACAATTGTTCTTATTATTGTTCCCATTTCTTTGTTTTGGATTATTTACATATTAACTAACCAGACACTCCATTGTTAATTACAAGAGGGGTATTGCATATAAATTTTTAGAATTTGGGGCCTGAATCAATAATTGAATTTGGAGGATTTGCCATTCTTCTTGCACTCGTGTTTATAGAGACTGGTTTGCTCATTGGCATATTAATCCCCGGTGGTGAAACTCTTCTATTTACAGCTGGCCTTTTATCCGGAACTGAGGTACTTAATGTGCCTCTGCCTCTTTTAATGATCACTCTGACATTGGCCTCCATTGCGGGAGATCTCACAGGGTATACAATTGGGATGAAAACCAGAAGGCATCTGTTTAACAGAGAAGACAGTTTTATTTTTAAAAGGAGTTACCTGGAAAGAGCTAAAGCATTCTACAGAAAACATGGTCCGGTCGCAATTATACTGGGCCGCTTTTTTCCAATTATCAGAACAGTCAATCCTTTAATGAATGGCGCTATAGATCAGCCTTACATGCGCTTTTTTTCCCTGACGGCCATTGGTTGTACACTGTATGTAAACTCAATTCTTCTGATTGGTTTTTATCTGGGTAAAACTTTCCCTTTTTTGAAAAGCTACCTTGAAGTCATTCTCCTTGGCATTGTTTTACTCTTTGTTCTGCCACTTTTAATAAGGATTAGAAAGGAAAAGAAAAACAAGGAAGGTTAATTCAAATTATTGAATAATTTTGTTCTCCCAATAATTAAGAATTAAAATCTTCCGGATGGGAGAAAACGTATCAGAATGATTGAAATAGTTGCATTATACTTCTTACTCAAAAACTTAGGTAAAATTGCCAAAGAAAAAGGACAATCATCCTTGCAATGGATAATATTTGGCTTTCTTGCTTGGATTTGTGGTGAGCTTAGTGGTATTGTTTTGGTACTCAATTTTATAGGACAGGAATATTTTATTTTTAGTATGTTTTTTGGAATCGGAATGGCTTATCTCTTCTTTTTGATCGTAAAAAGTAAGTTACAGGGCCTTCCTGATACTGAAAACTGATATTATATGAGTAAAAAGCTATTTCTGTTCGTATTAAACTTTATTTCCCTAGTTGCCTTCGGTCAAAAACATGCGAATACAAATCTGCAATCTCTGGGCAATCCTGTAAATACTCTTGAAAATTCTGAATTTGCTCCAACCATTAGTGCAGACGGAAATACATTAATTTTTGAATCCGATAAGGGCGGTCGATGGAGATTGTATATGAGCTCTCAGGTACAGCCAGGAGTTTGGTCAAAACCGATAGACATAGCAGCAATTAATAATGTAGTTGGTCCAAATGATTTCTTAGGTGGGCCTTGTCTGAGCTATGACGGCTCCACATTGTTCTTTACTTCAAATATGAAAGGTGGTATGGGGGGGATTGATATTTGGTACAGTAAACGAACTGGAAATAACTGGAGTGCTCCTAAAAATCTTGGAAAGCCTGTTAATTCAGCCGGGTACGATGGCTTTCCTTCTTTATCTCCTGATGGCAAAATTCTCTATTTTATGAGAGCGGGAGAAAAGAATACTTCAACAGGCCAGAGGTGCTGCAAACTTTTTACAGCTACACGACAAGGTGCATTTTTTATAAACCCGGTTCCATTGCCATATCCGATAAATACCGGATGTGAAGGATATCCGAGAATAATGGCAGATGGTAAAACTCTCATTTATTCATCATATAAACCGGAAGGCAAAGGAGGATACGATCTTTATGAGTCCAAACTTAAATATGGCAAATGGACAAAGCCAGTGCCATTGGATTTCATTAATACATCAAAAGACGATGAATTGATTTCTGTACCTGCTTCCGGAGATGTAATTTATCTTTCATCTACTTCGAGTAATAATAAGGATGATATTTATAAAGTGGAATTACCTGGTGAGTTTAGACCGGAAAAGGTGATTTCTGTAGAGGGTTTTATTAAGGATGAAGAAACCAACAAGCCTATTGCTTCAACCATTCAGCTTAACAATTTTAAAACCAAAGAAAAAGTATCAGAAGTTACCAATGACTCTCTTACCGGGAAATTTCAAGTATACATAGAGGAAGGCAAGACTTATGACTTTTCCATAAGTTCAAAAGGTCATACTTTTCATTCAGAGGTTCTAAAACCTGATTCTGTGAAGAGGTATCAAAAGTTTGAAAAAAATATTAAATTGAAGCCTCTCAAAAAGAATACTTCTTTTGTTTTAAATAATATTTTCTTCGAGTTTGATTCTGCTTCGTTATCTACAACTTCTTTTTTTGAGTTGGACAGGGTGGTGGATCTCATGAAGGCAAATAAAACTCTTGTAGTAGAAATTTCTGCACACACAGACGACAAAGGAAGTGATGATTACAACAATAAGTTATCTCAAAACAGAGCAGAATCAGTTGTTAGGTATTTAAAATCAAAAGGTATTATAGCTGAAAGACTTGTAGCCAGAGGTTTTGGTAAGACAATGCCTGCGGTACCTAATGATTCTGATGAAAACCGTGCTAAAAACCGAAGGGTGGAATTCAAAATTTTGAAAATCTGAAATATGTCAACTGAACAGATTAAGACAGCAATAGCGGGATATGGGGCCGCAGGTGAATTTTATCATGCGCCTTTTATCGCAAGTTTACCTCAATTTAAATTAACCAGTGTTCAGGAAAGACATAAAGAACAATCAAAGGTGAAGTTTCCTGATGTAAGGGTGGTCAGAGCTTTTACAGAATTAACTAAGGACCCGGATATTGAATTAATTATTATAACTACTCCTAATGAATATCATTTTTCTATGGCAAAAGAAGCGATGGAAATGGGTAAACATGTTGTAGTGGATAAACCAATTACAGTTACGTCAAAAGAAGCTGAGCAACTGATTAATATTTCCAAAGAGACTGGAAAGATCCTTACTGTTTATCAAAACAGAAGACTTGATGCCGGTTTACTTACAATTAAAAAGATAAAAGAGGAGAATGGATTTGGGAAAATCAGGCACTATGAAGCGCACTTTGATCGTTTTCGTCCTGCCATTAAAGATTCCTGGAGAGAGAAAGAAACTCCAGGAGGGGGGCTGTTGTATGATCTGGGTGTTCATTTGCTTGATCAGACTATTTACCTTTGGGGTAAGCCTCAGTCTATAACTGCAAAGATCGAAAGACAAAGACCTGATGCGGTAGTAGATGATTTCTTTGAGATCAGTCTTCAATATAATGGATTCAAAGCAGTCGTAAAAGCAGGGATGCTGGTGGAAGAAAAAACACCTCAGCTTTATGTGGAAGGTTCCAAATTAACTTACTTCCGTTATGATCTGGATCCGCAGGAAGCAGCTCTAAAAAAAGGATTGTTCCCCAGAGATGCGACATGGGAAAAAGAAACTGTCCCTACTCCTGGATTTATCAGAAATGCTGATTGTGAAGAATCAGAATACTCTTCAGAAAGAGGAAATTACCCTTATTTCTACAAGAATCTGGCAAAGGTGATTAGGGAAGGAGGTGACCTTTTTGTAAAGCCAGAAGAGGCGCTGTATGTAATTAAACTGATTGAGTTTGCAAAAGCAAGCAGTGAAGGGCAAAGAACCATTGATTTAAGTAATGTTTAAGCCAGAAGAAATTAAAGAAAAGGGAAAGGTTGCAGAGGCAATTAACAAAAAGTTTTTTGATAAGCTGAGAAAAGTTTCTCTGGATCATCTGGATAAAATCGTGCATCCTGTGCATGAAGATGTTTTTGAAGAAGTGGATTGTCTTACCTGTGCCAATTGCTGTAAGACTACAAGCCCTATATTTTATCAGGCAGATATAGAAAGGGTAGCCAGAAAATTAAGAGTAAAACCTTCCGAATTTATAGACCAATATTTGCATTTAGATGAAGATAACGATTATGTACTGAATTCAGCTCCGTGTCCTTTCCTTGATGGAGAGAATTATTGTCTTGTTTATGAATCTAGGCCTACAGCCTGCCGAGAATATCCACATACAAACAGAAAAAGGTTTCGTCAGATACTTAATCTTACTCTAAAAAATACACAGGTTTGTCCTGCTGTATTTGAGATTGTTGAAAGGTTGAAAGTAAAACTTGATTTTGGTAAATGAGTTCAGATTATTTTGATAGATGAAACGATTTCTCAGATATGTTGTAACTGCCATAATTTCTATCTTATTTATTCAGTCGTCTTTTATTGCTGCAGATGGGCTTTGGGATGATAATGTAAAAGCGGATTGTATTCTGATTCTTGGTAATAAGGTCAATGAAGATGGAACACTTTCTCCCAGATTGAAAGCTCGTGTGGATAAGGGTCTTCAGTTATTTCATGAAAATCCGTCTTCGATCATTATTGTATCAGGTGGATTAGGTAAAGAAGGCTATTATGAAGGTACAGAGATGAAAAAGTATCTAGTTGATCATGGAGTTCCTGCTGGAAATATTATAGCAGATGATCAAGGATATAATACTCTAAAGACTGCTAATAATTATCTGATAATTAGTAAGAGACATCATTTGAATAGCGTGACTGTTGTTTCTCAATACTACCATATTTCCCGAACTAAATATTTGTTAAGGAAAGTAGGAGCAGCTCATGTTTATGGTGCTCATGCAAACTTTTTTGAGTGGAGGGATTTTTATTCTATGTTTAGAGAATGCATAGCTTTTTATAAATACTGGCAAGTGTAAAATATTTTGGAATTATGAATTCCAACCCTAACGAATTAAAGTAATATTGATTACTTTGTTTTCATTGACAACAATAGCATAATAACCAGCATCTGCCATTGTTCCATCTGTTTTTGTCCCGTCCCAGACTGCAGGTGCAACAAGTTCTCTGATTAAATTTCTTCCGGAATCCAGAATTTTAATCTTGCCTGGAGTCTCAATAAAATAAGAGTCCATGTAACCATCACCATTTGGACTGAATACTGCCTGACAGTCTTTAGGTTTTTTAAGGGTGAAAGATGTTGAGCCATTACAATTAAACTGGTCACTAACTGTAAACTTATACATTCCAGCTTCCAGGTTATTATACCTGAAATTATCAATTGTAAGTGTATCAGATTTTGTGACTGATTTGATGCCAAAACGAAAAGGAGGGGTTCCTCCATTATGTTCAACACCATTCAACTCTATTGAAATACCCTCTTTGCAGTCTTCCGAAATGACATTTAAGGTTTTAAATGATAATTCGATACATGGTTTTATGTCTAGAACCAACTTAGTACTCTTAAGTGCAAGAAAAGGAAGGGTCTGCAATCTTATTTCCTGATAATACTCACCTGACTGTTCCAGAGTTAGAGGAGATAAAGTCAGATCGGATGATTTAATATTAATATCAGCAACCCCATTTTTGAACCACTGATAAGTTACAGGAAGTGTTGCATCTACCTTAGGGTCATAACTGAAGGAATTGGCGCTGTCTTTCAACTCAAGCCTCTGATCAATAATAAATGGCTTTTGAGGACTATAAATAAATTTGTTAAACTGAGGATGAATTTTCAGTGGTAAGATATCTTCAAATGTGAGATAATTATCAGAAATATCCACATTATTCAGGTTTGGTTTTGTTAGCAGATCAGGAAGACTGGATAACTTATTATTGGATACATTATAGGTTGTCAGAGTTGTATTAGTTTTAAGATCAGACAAGTCTTTGAGATTATTTCCTTGAATAAATAATACTTCAAGGAAATTCAGATCTTTTAAACCTATTATGGTATCAAGCCCCAAATGATTTAAATGTAATTGTTTAAGATTTTTTAGGTTGGATACATTTTGAAAAATAGGCATCGGATTGTTTCCGGCAACAAGTATTTCCAGATTTTCATAACCTGAAAGATCCGGTAGCTCTGAAAGTTGATTACTGGAACAATACAGGTTTTTTAAATTTTTAGAAACAGGTAATGCCGGCAATTTCTTAAGTTGGTTATTGTAAACCTGAAGGTCCTGTAAATTAACAAGAGTATAAAGATCAGGTAACTCTATAATGACATTATTAGTCAGGTATAGATTTCGTAAGTTTGTAAGGCCCGATATATCGGGAATAGTAGTGAGTTGATTATAGCTAAGTTTTAGACTATAAATACTATGAAAGTGAGAAATGCCGGTAGCATCTTTGATGTTTGAGTATTGCAAATCCAACTCCCCGATATATTCCTGAGCTTTTTTGATATCTAGTAGGCCATTTTTCATCAGAGAAAAGTAATCCTTCTCTAGCTTTGCCCTAAAATTGGGATCTGGTATTTCAGCAAAATCCTGAGCACTGACTTTGACGCCAATCAAAACAAAAGCCATTAAAAGGAAAACCCTTTTAAGCTTTAACGTTCTTATATGAAGGTTACTCAAAATCATTTTAATACCGTAATCTGTCCGTTTTCTTTCCCACCATTAGCATATTCGACTATATAAACATATAATCCGGCTAGTGCCAGATTGCCAGTCATATCTGTTCCTGTCCATTCTACTATTTCTCCCTGGCCTGTTTTGGTCTTAAATATAAGCAATCCTGCTCTATTGTATATTGAAAGTATTCCCGGTTCTTCTGAAGAAACAGAAATTTTCAAAGTCTCACCAAGTTCCGGACTAAAGCTGAAAGATTGCTTCTTATAACATTCCTTTGCTGATACCTGGATTGATTTCTCTTTTAAACAACCTGACTGGTCTCTGACTTTGACGGTGTAACTACCTGGTCTTAGATTTGAGTAACTTGATTCGGAAGAAAAATTTCCGCTACCATTCAATTCGAAGAAATATGGCCCCGTGCCACCTTTAAGGCTTTTTTCTTCAACCTTAACTTCTCCCGTTGCACCATCAATACAAGAGCTTGCTGAGGTAAGTTTAAAAATAATATTTACATCCGCGCAAGCGTCTGATTTCTTATCGAGAGTTGCTAGGATCGCTAATGAATCAGATGTAATTGTTACTGTTTCTTTTTGTAATATAATCTCATTCTTTATTTCTAAAGGAACCGTATCTATAAGGCTTTCGGAAGAGTTCCTGATTTGAGGGTTTTTCCATACCTCTTTATTTACAGGCTTTTTAGTTTTCGGATCTATTGGTATTTCATTATTTTGAGATGGATCAGCTTTTTGAACAAATTGTGTTTCTGCAACACTGTTTACAGATCTTGGCTTTTCTGATTCATTGTTACTTGAGATACCAAAAATTGTGGCTGCACCAATAAGGAGGAGGATTGATCCTCCCAATAACCATTTTTTGATGTTATTTTTTTGATCTAGATTGTTAATGTCTTTTTTGATCCTATCTCTCAGAATGTCCAGTTCAGCACCAAGAACAATCTTATTAAGCAACTTCTGATTGGCAACCTCATCTCTCAGAGCAGGATCTTCAGCAAGTGCTTTTTCGAATTTTAATAAAGCATCATTGCTCAGCTCCCCACTGAGGTATTGGTCAATCTCAAAGTAATATTCAACTCCTTCTTTCAATGCTTTAATAAATTTAAAAGATTCTTATCTTCATTTACTAGTTTTTGCAAATACTGCTTGCACCTATAGTTGTTGGTCTTAGCGACATTTTCACTTGCATACCCCATCTTCTCACTGATTTCCTTCATGCTTAATTTTTCAAATATAGAGAAGCGAAGGATTTTCTGGCATTTTTCATCTAGTTTCTCAAATACCAATCTCATTGCAGAAGACTTTTCTTTTGTAATTAAATCTCCAAGATGATCAGAGTTATCGGAATATTCACTTTCCATAAGGCTCAGGTCTTTACTCTGAATGCGCTTATCTCTTCTAACCTTATCAATCCAAAGATTGCGGGAAACAGAAAAAATAAAACCATCAATTCCATATTGCTGGTTAAATTTATTTTGCTTCACCTGATTGAAAAATATTACAACTGCATCCTGAAAGATGTCACTTGCTTCTTCCTGAGAACCATTATTCTGAAGAACATATCTTCGGACCTTTTTCAAAGTATGTTCATAAAGATAAGCAAGTACAGGGTCATTTTCACCCTGTTGGATACATTCTATAATTTTTGAATCTATTTTATTCACACTTCCTGATCCTACGATTTGAAAATAAAAAAGTAAACACTAGCTTCACGGCTATTATTTTTAATTTTACGAGAATAACTGTTAAAAATTACAGAAATTATTCCTGTGTCCGGATTCAGACTAATTATATTAGTAATTTTTATTACTCCTTCTTTTGTCAGAGGCCAGTCCCGATCAGAAGTCCCGGATCTCTTCGATCAGTTTTTTAATAATTATTACTTACTTAATCCTGCAGCTCAAGATACAAGCTATAAATTTAAAATCAGGGGAGAAAACAGAACTCAAACAGGGCTTTTTGAGGGGATAAGTAAGCTTTATGCTGACGCAGATTTTAAAATAAGAGAAAAAGATGGACGATCTCAATTCATTGGATTGCAGGCTGTAAATTTTAAAGAAGGTGATTTTATAAACAGAAGCAGGCTTTATGGAAGGTATTCCTGGAGGACAAATCTTTCGGAATATTCTTCATTGTCAGCTGGAGCAGCTTTCGGAATAGTGAATTACAATTTCAGAGGTTCTCAGGCTGGAGCTGGCGGAAGTTCAACTGTTATGGACGGAAGTGCTGGTATATGGTATAGTTGGAAAAGCCTTTATTTGGGAGTTGCAGGTCAGCAAATATTAAGGAATAAGCTTCAACCTATAAATCAAGAGTTTCAGTTGGACAGATATTGGAATTGCAATATGTTATATAGTTTTCAGATATCGCATTTTCTTGATTTTACTCCCCATTTATATACGAGATTGCAAAAAGGAACTGATAATGTTCAGCTAGCTGGGATTTTTGATATTTATGATTTGGCAAGTGCAGGTGTAAATTTAAAATATAAAAGAGGCATTGCGTTTATTGTCGGGTTAAAAAATTTAAAAGTAGGAAACTCCGCTTTCTCATTTTATGCTTCTTATTTGGCTGGTACAAACAGCCCGTCAATATTGGATGACAATGCCGTGGAATTTTATCTGAGCTTTCAACGCTGAAATCTGATTTAGTTATTTGTTTATTTTTTTCAATTTTTTTTTATCCAACTGTTTACATTTCATTTTCCACTCCGTATAAGGTTTGATTTTTTCGCAAAAAGAAAAATACAAATCGGATCATACATGAAGAATACACTATTCTTATTACCAATTTTAATGCTTTTAATGTGGATTCAGCAATCTGCAATTGCTCAAGCTACGAATACCTGGAAAAATGTTGCAATAGGAGCTGGTGGGTTTGTATCAAGTATTATCACAAGTAAAACCGAAGCTAATTTAGTGTATGCACGAACAGATGTGGGTGGAGCTTACAGATGGGATCCCGTTAAAAATGTTTGGATTCCTCTTACGGATTGGGTTTCTGATAGTGAAACAGGATATCTTGGTGTAGAAGCACTGGCTATAGATCCTCAGGATTCTAAGAAGGTTTATATGCTGGTAGGGATAGATTATTTTAATGGAGGTAAAACAGCTATTCTTCGTTCCAGTGACTATGGAAATACTTTTTCAGTAACAGAAGTCACAGCTCAATTTAAAGCACATGGCAATGGCATGGGACGTCAGAATGGTGAAAAACTGGTTGTAGATCCGAATTTAAGTACTTTACTTTTTTGTGGAACCAGAAGAAACGGTCTTTTTAAAAGCACTAATTCAGGTGCTACATGGAGTAAAGTGAGTGCTTTAAATGTTGCCAGCACGCCTAATGATAATGGTATCAGTTTCGTTCTGATCGATCCTGCAAGTGGAACTAAAGGTAGTGCTTCAAAAACAATTTTTGCCGGTGTTTCCCGGACAGGAACTAACTTATATGTAAGTAAAGATGGAGGGGCTACTTTCAATGCTATTTCTGGTGGTCCTA
The DNA here is from genome assembly GCF_000775915.1 of Sporocytophaga myxococcoides. Lineage (NCBI taxonomy): Bacteria > Pseudomonadati > Bacteroidota > Cytophagia > Cytophagales > Cytophagaceae > Sporocytophaga > Sporocytophaga myxococcoides. Next base: position 185,392 of record NZ_BBLT01000009.1, on the reverse strand, counting down.
CCGACTTTATGCCTCAGAGAGCAGTACTCGCTGCTGATGGAAACTTGTTCATTACTTATGCTAATGGAGCAGGACCGCACGGGCACTGGAGCGCTCCCGAGCCTATGGATGATGGGGCAATCTGGAAATACAACACTAAAACAGGAACATGGACTAATGTAACACCTTCAGGCTACGCTAGAGCTTTTGCAGGTATTTGTGTTGATCCTAACAATTCAAACAGGCTTGTAGCTTCTACTATCAACACATACCTTCCTCATAACAATGCCTGGGGAGATAGAATCTTTCTCAGTACAAATGGTGGAACATCCTGGACAGATCTTTTTGCAGGTGGTATGACACTGGATGCAAATGGTTGCCCGTGGATTGCTAATCAGGCAATACATTGGGCAGGATCTATTGAATTTGACCCATTTAATACAGCAAAAGTCTGGGTGACTTCAGGAAATGGTGTTTTCAAGACGGAAAATGTCAATGCATCAAAGACAACATGGAAGTTTATGCAAAATGGCCTTGAAGAAACAGTGCCTCTTGACATGGTGAGCATTCCTGGAGGACCTCTGGTTTCAGCAATAGGTGATTATGATGGATTTGTTCATACGGATATTACTAAATATTATTCCAGACATACTCCAAATACTGGTACTACGACAGGTATTGCATTTGCATCTAAAAATACAAGTGTAATGCTACGTGTTGGAAATGATATGTATTACTCTACAAATCAAGGTGGAAGCTGGACGAAGTGTGATAAAAATGGTCTAAGCGGTGTTAAGGGTAGTGTAGCAATATCTGCAGATGGAAAAGTATTCCTCGCTTGTCCTGAGAATTCTTCCACCACTTACAGATCTACAGACAATGGAAATTCATGGACAGCATGTTCGGGCATAAACATAACAGGAGCTTTTCCTGTAGCCGATGCTGAAAATCCCAAAAAGTTTTACGCTTTCAATGAATCAAGCGGTACTATGCTGGTAAGCACAGATGGTGGTGTTTCTTTCAGTACTTCAGGAAATGCAGGATCAGGTGGATCCCGAGTCATTCGCTCTGCTCCGGGCAAAGAAGGACATCTCTGGGTGCCACTTTGGAATGGCCTGGTTAGGTCGACTAATTCAGGACAAACATTTACCAAAGTTAACAATGTAACTTATTGCGGTGCAGTAGGGCTGGGTAAAGAAGCTCCGGGTAAAAGTTATCCTACCATTTATATATGGGGAACAATAAATAATGTCATAGGTGTTTACCGCTCAGTAGATGAAGGTGCTACCTGGGTAAGAGTAAATGATAACGAACATGAGTTCGGAGGACCTGGCAATGCCAAAATGGTGCTGGGAGATATGAATGTATATGGAAGAGTATACATGAGCACGGCGGGAAGGGGGATCGTATATACAGAAACCGGAACCCCGGATTGTGCAGGAGTAATAGGCGGCTCAGCCTATCTTGATAATTGTAGTACCTGTGTTGGCGGAACCACCGAAAAACAGCCATGTGTGGCAGACTGTAACGGAGATTTTGGAGGTACAGCTTTCAAAGACAACTGTGATGTTTGTGTAGGAGGAAAAACAGGCAAAACAGCCTGTGTGAAAGATTGCAATGGTGTTTTTGGTGGGACTGCACTTATAGACAATTGTAATATTTGTGTAGGCGGAAATACTGGTAAATTTGCCTGCGTAAAAGATTGCCATGGCGAATATGGCGGAAAAGCTTATTTGGACAACTGTCAGACCTGTGTTGGCGGTAGCACAGGGATGACAGCTTGCTCCAAAGATTGTAATGGAGACTGGGGCGGCACAGCATCCTTAGACGTCTGTAATGTTTGTTCGGGTGGAAAAACAGGAAAAGTGCCTGTTGTAAATCAAAGAGAGTGTACTATTACATCCATTGATAATATTCAATCTGGTGAGATGGTATCAGTTTATCCAAATCCTTTTAATACTGATTTTACTATTGCATCAGAGGGGCAGTTTTATTATACTATTATCAACTTCACTGGTAATACAGTGGCATTTGGTGCAGCAGAAGGTCTATTGGTGTTAGGTGCTGATCTTTCAGCAGGCATGTATCTTGTAAAAGTTGAAAAGGCTGGTAAAACAACAATCAGAAAGGTTGTAAAATACTAAATTAAAGACTCTGGGGAATAGTCGAATGAGTGAAATGATTTATAAGGTCTTTCACTTTCTTCACTTCCTAGATAGCATTAAGCAAAGGAATCAAATCGATAATAACTAAATTTTTGTTGATAGTTTAATTAGTGAAATGATCCATCAGGTCTTTCACTTATCTCCTTAGCTTAATTTCAAAATGAATGGTTTGGGTTTACCGAATTCCCTTTTTCGGTGCTTAAATACAGGTTGATAGAAGTATGTATGAAGGATTCTTAACGGGATCCTTCATTTTTTAATGCTGATCAGAGAATTTGTAGCATCCCTGAACAGGAACATGATCTGAAATTTGTATCGAATCAAATGTCTGAAAGTTTTTTATCGATAATTTCCTTGGCTCAAAGAACTGATGATCGATTCTTAAAAAAGCTTTATTCGGTAAAAATGTAAATCCAAAGCCATTACCTTTTTCTTCAAATCCATTGTTCAGCTTTTTTTTCATTTTTTGGTAAACATAGCTATATGGAGTTTCATTGAAATCACCAGCAACAATCAATGGAAAGGAAGTAGAATCGATGAAAGCAATTAGTTTTTTAACCTGAGTGCTTCTGATTTCGCTCGTTTCCTTTAGCCAATAAGCATTTCTCAGCACTTTTTTTAGCGGAAAGAATGGATTTCCCTTTTTCAGATTGTTGGATTCAAAATGAACACTGACAATTCTTAGTAACTTACCCTTTATAAGTACATCAGCATAAATGCCCTTGTTAAAATCGCTTCTGCCTTCAAATACCAATCCATTGCGAATAATCGGGTATTTAGAGAAAATTGTTACTCCAACTACATTTTTTTTGGCGAAAACAACCTGATAAGGATATAGCGCTTCAAGAAAGGGCCCCTTTTCAGGAAAGAACTCCTGTAAGCAAACGAAATCTGTATTTTTTTCAGAAATAACTCTTGCCAAATTTTCTTTAAATCCCAGTTCATGAGAAATATTATATCCGCTTACATTGTATGAAAGAACATTAAAATCACAATTAGTATCTGTGGTTTCATTTATGTTGTTTATTCTTAAAAGAGTAGAAAAATAAAAAAATGAGAGAAGGAAAAATAACATTCCAACCCATTTCATTTTTGATCTCTTCTTAAAAAAAAACAGAAATAGAATTATAATAAAATTAAAATAAACGAAGACAGGAATTAATAAGGTGCCGATTTCAGAAATCCAAAGTATATGTGGGGGGATGTATAATGAAATCAGAGCAAAGGTAAAAGTGAGATAAAAAAGTATCAAAAAGCAATTGCCTATTAAGACAGGATTGCGTCTTGAATAATTCGAAACTGAACTCATATTAAATTTTTGAAATATTAATCTTACTTTTTGAGTAAGTAACTTGCGAGGCGAATTTAAAGATAAATTTCTACTAACTTTTTGAAAAGTCAAATGATTTTCAAAAATCAAGGACTTATTTATTCCTGAAGAATGAACTGAAAAGCATTTATTTTCAAATGAATAAGCCCATTTGCAGTGGTAACTGATATGAGAATCTTTATTTTCGAAAGATAGTGCTGGAAACTTGACTTCTCTTATTCTCAAAATAAATAATATGATCCATTAGATTTCATCTTAAGCTATAAATGAACTTTTTGGCTTAAAAAATATTCCATGATCACCATCGTTCTATCAGTCAATTCAGCTATTCTCGTCAGTAATTTTGGCGAAAATCTTATTACTCCTATTCTTCCATGGACCTGCGTTTATATCTATTCGTTTTTCTGTTCTTATTTAATATTAGAGGTATATATGCCCAGTCTGATACTACAACTATTTTGAAGAAAAAAAAGTGGTATCAGAGAAATTCAGTAAAATATTTTGCCGCACCTGCAATTTTAGTTGGTTATGGAGTTTCTGTATCAGGGAAGCATGGTTTTTACAGCAGTATCGATACAAAAAAAGATATTCATCATTTATTTCCTGATTTTTCTACAGATGCAGACGATTATATAAAATATGTTCCCTATGGTCAATATGTATTGTTAAAGTTGCTGGGAACGTCTTCCCAGCATGATTTTCTCAATGTAGCGCTGCTTATTATTAAGTCAAATATCATTGCTTCTGCTATGGTTTTTCCTTTAAAAAATATAGTAGGCAGAGAGCGGCCTGACAGGTCAGATTTTATGTCTTTTCCTTCGGGGCATACTGCTGATGCATTTGTTGCAGCGGCTATTTTGCATCAGGAATTTAAAGATGTAAGCCCCTGGATAGGTGTATCTGGATATGTTGTTGCAGCCTCTGTGGGAGTATGCAGAATGCTAAATAATAAACACTGGCAATCGGATGTTTTGGCTGGAGCGGGAATTGGCATTTTATCCGTTCATCTTGCTTATCTCACACATCTCAATCGTTTTCATTTACCCAAAAAACTTACAATTTCACCTATAGTAAATTTTCATGCAAAAGGGATTGGTATTAAATATAGCTTTTAATCAGAATTTATAAGTCATTGAAAATCCCTGATAAGGGCCAATAACAGGATCAAATGACATGTTTTTATTCTTTTTACGAGGTTTGTGAAGTTCTGGAACTACAATTCCAATTGCAGCGCCAGCTATAGTTCCTACTATTAGATCAGAGGGAAAATGCATCCCGGCTTTATATCTGAAATAGGCAGTTAAAACAGGAGGAATAACTGCCAGACCGTATAAAACCGGTACAAGTTTGGATCCTTTGTGATAATCAGCAAATACCTTTGCAGCAAAAAAAGAACATGTGGCAGCAGCAGCAGCATGGCCTCCATAGAATGAATTTTTGGATCCGTTTCGGGTTCGTCTTTCAATGCTTTCATTTGGATTATAAACATATGGGCGGTATCTGTTAATCCGGCCTACTCCCCATGAATAACAGTTGGACATAAGCGAAATGGTAGTCAGGTAAATAACTCCGATTCTTAAAGCATCCTGCCTGATTTTTTTGTCAAATAATAATAATCCGGGCAAAATAACAGTGGTTGTAAGAGTTATATCTGACATGTGCATGGCAGTTTCTGCAAATGCTGGATTTTGCCTTGTAGCTCCCCGGTCAAATTTTGGAACATCCTCAGGGCCTAAGGTAAGAACAGTTGCTTCATCAATTCCTTTTTTCCCTTTTAATACACGAACACCATAATAATTAGAGACTAAACCTCCGACTATTATGGGGGCATCAATATACCATTTTACTCTATATATATGCTGTTTTCTTAATCTTTCATTTGAAACAGAGTCCTTTTGCTGACCAAAAGTCTGAAAAAACAAAAAAGAAAGAATAAAAGGCAGATAAATTCTTTTCATGAACCAGATCGGAATGGACTTTGTACTTAAAACAACTTTAGAATTAAAGATTTTGTTAAATTCGCATCTGATAAACATTTTACTTAATATGAAAAGCAATCACGAAATAGATTACAAAATTTATGGTGAGGAAATGCAGTTTGTAGAAATCGAACTGGATCCTCAGGAAACTGTAGTTGCTGAATCCGGCAGCTTTATGATGATGGAAGAAGGGATAAGAATGGAAACTATTTTTGGTGACGGATCACAGCAACAGGGAGGATTTCTGGGGAAAATATTTACTGCAGGAAAAAGACTTCTGACTGGAGAGAGCTTGTTTATGACTGCTTTCACTAACGGAGGGGCTGGTAAAAAACATGTAAGTTTTGCATCTCCTTATCCAGGGAAAATTATACCTATGAACCTTCTGGAACTGAATGGCAGATTAATTTGTCAGAAAGATTCCTTTTTATGTGCTGCGAAAGGGGTATCAATTGGAATTGAGTTTCAGAAAAAACTTGGTACAGGACTTTTTGGGGGAGAAGGGTTCATTATGCAAAAGCTGGAAGGTGATGGATTTGCTTTTGTACATGCAGGTGGGATGGTTACTGAAAAAACACTCCAGCCAGGTGAAGTACTTAAGGTAGATACGGGCTGTATCGTTGCATTCACAAATGGAGTAGATTATGATATCGAATTTGTAGGAGGAATAAAAAATTCACTTTTTGGTGGTGAGGGGTTATTTTTCGCAACCCTTAGAGGACCTGGAAAAGTTTGGGTACAATCTTTACCTATAAGCCGACTTGCTTCCAGAATGATGGCATATGGCATTGGACAACGCAAGGAAGAAGGTAGTATCCTTGGTGGATTGGGTAATCTTATTGATGGAGATTAGAAATATCAATTTGTTAATAAAAAAGAGATTGGCAGAAATGGTAATCTCTTTTTTTTGCACTCCGTTGCCTATCCTTTTAAAGCTTTAAATATGGATGATATTGAGTTATCTTTTATTTGAAATTTGTTATTAAAACAGTCTTATTGTTGTACCTGTTATCCATTTAAAAGACAGAATAATGGAAACGGAAATCAATTGGAGATCGGTAATAGGTGGGGCAGTGGCCGGGGCAATTTTAGGATATCTTATGAGAAGAAGACCTGCTCCGATTAAGGTAGAGCGAAAAATAGATCTGAATAGATATCAAGGTAGATGGTATGAAATTGCTGCAATACCTTCAAAGTTTGAAAAGGGATGTATTAATGTAACTTCTGAGTATTCATTGCAAAAAGATGGAACATTTAACATTGTGAATGAATGCAGGGTCATTGAATCGGGGAATCTGAAAAAATCATTTGGTAAAGCTATATTGAAGGATCCTGTAACAAATTCAAAGTTTAAATTAAAATTCAGAGGCCCATTTAAAAGAGATTACCAAATCCTTTCTGTAGGAAATGAGTATGAATATGCATTAGCCGGAGATCAGTCCAGAAAAAGACTTTGGATATTGTCCAGGAAGCCGGTATTGTCAAAAAATATTGTTGATCAATTAATAGATAAAGCAAAAAACGAAGGATTTGATATTGGAAAGATTGTTTTTATTAAACACAACCATTTGAATGAGCCTTGTAATTAAAAGATGGATCACAAAGAACTTATTTTATTGTTTTAAGCTTTTATCCCAAGTATGTATATTTAATCCCATTATAATCGTAACATATACATATTAGCTCAGTTAATTAATATTAAATTATTTTTTAAGTTGGCTGAAAATTTATTTGAATAGAAAAACAAAATTAAACGTGATTAAACTAACATTTTCTCTGCTGTTCTTAAATATACTTTTAGCCTTTACATCTGTAGGGGGTGATTGGGAATTAAAAAAGGAGCAGGAAGGAATTAAAATTTATACCGGAGATAAAGATGCGGGTATCAAAAAAATTAAAATAGAAACCAGCATCAATTATTCTGCAGCTAAAGTGCTTGAAATACTTAAAGATAAGGAAAAATATACAAATTGGGTTTATAAATGCAGTGAAGCAAAGTTGTTGAAAAAGGTTAATGAAAACGAATATTACCATTATCAGATGACGAGTGCACCATGGCCAATACAAGACCGTGATATGATTGTGCACCTTAAAATTGCAGAAAATCCCAATGGAGAATACATTTTAACTGGTAAAGGAATTCCGGATTACCTGCCTGAAAGAAGTGGAAGAGTCAGAATTAAACATTACCAGACACTTTGGAAAATAACACCGATTACAGATAATTCATGTCAGGTAATTTACGAAATGAGAGTTGATCCTTCCGGAGCAATTCCAGCATGGCTCTATAATCTTGGGTCAACAGAAGGTCCGCTTATAACAGCTCAAAATTTGAAAAAAGAAGTAGAGAAAAGATTCCATTAATTTCACCAAATTCTTAATAACTTCCTTAAAAGAACTATCTGACCTGTATGGTAAGCTGTATGATCGCAGATTAATATGGCTTCCCTTAAAAGGTTTTGCCCTGTCCCATTTGGAATAGGGGCCAGAAGATTAGAAGAAGAGTCTTTGATCAAATTTACAAAAGAATTTCTATCCTCTTTGAAATTGCGTAGGCACTCTTGCCATTGCTGAATTGTAGGTTCAGTATCTGCAGGCCAGTAATCATCAGGCCACTTTGGTTCTTGATATTTGGTATTGGTACAAAATTCAAGAATATCTTTTTGTGTAAACTGAATATGGGAACTTAGTTGCCAGATATTATATGGGAAAATTGTTTCTGATTTTCCTGCCGTTTTGTAATCTATACCCTTAACTGCGTCTTCAAATGAGATGTGGGCCTGGTCTTTTTCCAGCATGTTCAAAAGTTGAATCCGAATGCTTTTCTGTTCATCTTTCATTTAAGAGAAACAGAGAACAGAATCTCTTGTTTAATTAAAGCACTGAATCTTCTTTTACTGAATTTCTTTATGATGTTTTCCGCTAATTAGAGAACTGCTGACAGGAATGTACCCTTCATTAAAGATAATTTCTTTTCCTTCCTCACTTTTTATAAAATCAATAAAGGCTTTTAATTTTATATAAGTATCAGCGGTATAATACAGATATAAAGGCCTTACAAATTTATAGTGGAAATTTTCCACGTGTTCATTTCTTAGTTTTATGAAAGTTTTCCCTTTATCAAAAGAGATATCAAGTGGTTCTACTGAGTAATTCAATTGTGCAAATGAAACATACCCAATTGCATTTTGATATTTGCGAACAGAATCAATTATATCTTTACTGTTTTTAAGGTGTACTGTAGTTTCAGAAAAGTTTTCATTGTTCAGTATTTGTTCCTTAAAATATCGATATGTACCCGATGTGCTATCTCTTCCAAAGATGCGTATTTGCTTATTAAGGCCAGTACTTACTTCCCACTCATTAATGTTTCCTGTAAAAATTTCTTTTACCATTTCTTTCGTTAAGCCCCTAACTTTATTATTTACATTTACAATAATAGCAAGTGCATCACCACCAAGATATAGTTCAACGAAATCAAGCTTTCTTTTATGAAAATCATATTTATGATTTTCATTCATTATTGCTGAAGTCATGGCTATGTCTGCATCTTGCGTTTTTAACGTTTCTATTCCAGACTGGCTTCCGGAAGCTTCTATATGAAAAACATATAAATTATTCTTTTTTTCAAACCTTGAAATTAACTTTTCCATAACCGGAGCCACTGTAGTGCTGCCTTTGATAGAAATTTTTATCTGATTTGAAACCTTATTTTCAAGAGTAGTATCTTTTTTAATTTCAGTAACAGAATTTTCTAAAACTGCTGAAGAAAGATTTAAGGTATTAGTGCCATCACAGGAGAATATGAATACGGCAAAGAATATCAATAATAACTTGTTCACAAATGCGGTAATTTGTTCGAAAATAATTAATTGAAGCAACTTGACAAAAGAATTTTTCCTAGACAGGTGTGTGTTGTAACTCCTAAAACATCGCAAAGACTAGGTGATTCAAATTTAGGCTTTATGCAAGAATAATATTAATCGAAACATAGATTTAATGATTATTTAACAGCATTTTTTAAAAAATCAAGTCTTAAGACCCTTAAACAATTATTCAATCTACCAGTTATACCAACAATTTTTAAATCAATAAAACATGAAAAAACTTTTATTTTTTGTGATATTCTTATCAGCTGCCTATTTGGCAAAAGCTGGAGGGTACCAGGTAAATCTCATTGGAATTCGATATATCGGAATGGGGCATATTGGTACAGGGCTTACGATGGATGCTGGTTCTATTTTCTTTAATCCAGGAGCATTGTCTTTAATTAAAGACAAATATAGCATTACAGGGAGCGTAAGTGGTATATTTTCATACACCCAATTCCGCTCTGCCGATGCGGGTTTTACTGCCAGGACAGATAACCCTTTGTCTACACCTTTCTCAGTATTTGCCAGTGCCAAAATTACTGATGATTTAAGTGCAGGAATAGGAGTGTATACCCCATTTGGCAGTTCCATTGTATGGGGTGATAACTGGGGTGGAAAATATTTGATACAGGATATTAAATTAAAATCCATATTGTTCCAACCAACCCTTTCTTATAAAATAGGTGATAAGCTTGGTATAGGTGCAGGACTTGTATTTGCCTATGGAAAGGTAGATCTTAACAGGGCATTACCGGTAACTTTTGCTGATGGAAGTTCAGGCCAAGTCAATTTAAAAGGGCATGCAACCAATTGGGGGTATAATGTTGGAATATCTTTTAAACCAATAGAAGCCCTGACAATAGGTTTGAATTACAGGTCTAAAATAAAGATGGATCTTAAAGACGGGGATGCTAATTTTACTGTACCCTCATCATTATCACCAAATTTTCCTGCAGGAAATAAATTTAATGCCACTCTTCCACTACCGGCTACTTTCAGTGGTGGGATCTCATATAATATCAATGATAAATTCCTGATCGGAGCTCAGGTTGATTATGTTAGATGGAGCGCTTATGATTCACTGATTTTTGATTTCAAACAAAATACACCATCATTACCTGATTCCAGAAATCCAAGAAAGTATGAAAATACTTTTATATTCAGACTAGGAGGGCAATATAAAGCCACTGATATGTTTACTGTGAGACTGGGTGGATATTATGATCAAACTCCTATAAGAAAAGATTATGTAAATCCTGAAACGCCCGATGGAAATAGAATCGGGCTATCTGCAGGGCTTTCCATTTATCCCTCAGAGAAATTAAGTATAGACTTGTCATTTTTATTTGTCAATCAGCTGAAACGAGATTCGGAGTACGCACCTGCGAATTTTAAAGGGGCATACAAAACCTATGCATACATTCCGGGAATTGGCTTATCATATAATTTTTAATCAGAAAGGAACTATGAAACTTAAGATAGCACATTTGTATATTGCTCTGGCAATTTTAACATTTGGATGCAAACCGGATATAAAAGAAGATGTTACAATCACTTCCGGAACTGCTGATTTTTCAAAGTACGTAGCAGTCGGAAATTCTTTAACAGCTGGTTATTCAAATGGAGCCCTTTACAAATCCGGGCAGTCATATGCTTTTCCTAATATTCTTGCTCAGCAATTTTCATTAGCCGGAGGAGGTCCATTTAAGATTCCCTACATGGTAGATGAAAATGGAATCGGTGTTCAAAATGGCCAACCAGTTACCAAAAGGGTTTTGGGTACCGTAACAGATTGTAAAGGAGTAACTTCTTTGGGGCCTGTTTTTGCAGGAACCCCCAATCTCCTGAATCTTGCACCTATAGGGTCGACAGGACCATTTAATAATATGGGAGTCCCCGGAGCAAAGTCATTTCATTTACTGACTCCTTTATTTGGCAGATCTTTAGATCAAGGAGGTAATCCTTTTTACTATCGGATAGCCAGTAATCCGGGAGTTTCCACAGTGGTAGGAGATGCGGCAGCTCAAAATCCTTCCTTTGTTTCTTTTTGGATTGGGAATAATGACGTACTTGGATATGCTACAACAGGTGGAGAAGGAGGAGGGGACAGTATTACAAATCCAGTTGCCTTTACTCAATATCTGAATGCAATTGTAAATACATTATTGGCAGGGGGAGCTAAAGGAGTAATTGCAAACATTACTGATATAACAAAAATTCCATTCTTCACAACAGTACCTTACAATGGATTGGTATTAACTTCTCAGGCGCAGGTAGATGCCCTAAACCTTAACTACGGTCCCTTAGGAATTACATTCAATCTTGGACAAAATCCTTTTATCATTAGTGATCAGAATGCTCCGGGAGGTAGAAGACAAATAAAAAGCGATGAATTAATTTTATTAACGATCCCTCAGGATTCCATAAAATGTTATGGTTGGGGAAGTCAAACCCCAATTCCAGGCAAATATGTCCTTGATCAGACTGAAATTGCCAATGTTAAAGCTGCAACAGCTGCATATAATCAGGCAATCGTGACTGTAGCACAGCAAAAAGATCTGGCATTTGCGGATATGGCATCATTGCTGTCTTCTCTTAGTACAGGTTTGACTTTTAATGGTCTCACATTTACAACAACATTTGTGACCGGTGGAGCATTTTCTTTGGATGGAATTCACCTTACACCTCAGGGAAATGCCGTTGTTGCTAACGGATTTATTAATGCTATAAATCTTAAATATGGATCAACTTTGCCTCAGGTCAATGTTGCCTCATATCCTGGCATTGTTTTCCCATAAAAGTTTAAAACTTTATAAACAGAGGTTGTCTGGTATTCGGGCAACCTCTTTTTTTTATCACGTTTAAAGCAAAATAAAAATTTATGAGCCAAAGATTTAACATATCCTTCCTAATAGAAAAATATCCTTGTTAAGGAATTAAGTTAAATTCATATATTTGCCGCTAATTATATTAGGAATATAGTAATATTACTATTCCGTAAATAGAATTTAAATTATATAAATTGTTGAATATTTGTATGTTAGTAGATTTAGGGATGTGTTTCGATATTTTTATATGTAAATGGTAAATAATCTCAGGGCAAAAAAAACTAAAAATATTCCTGAATTGACTATAAAAACTCCAGTTAGGGAACTTAAATGATTAATAAAGGGATTTATAATTGCCCTAGAATCAGAACTTGAAATTTAAAATAAGAACTTACGTTTAGAATACTAACTGGAATAAATATTGATAATCGGATAATTAAAGAGATAATAACTAAAACAAGGACTAAAATTAAAGTATGACAATTTTATTACAAGTGGCGGACTCGGCTTTAGCTGTTGCTTCAGCTGCCGGCTCAAATCCTAAAGAAGGGATTTCTTACCTTCAATTAATCATGATGGGTGGTTTAATCATGCTTCCCATTCTTTTACTTTCCTTAATTTCTTTTTACATATTCATCGAACGATTTCTTTATATTAAAAATAACGCTCAGCCTGATAAGGGACTTTTATCTATTGTAAAAGAGAAAGTACAAACAGGTAAAACTTCAGAGGCATTAAGATTGTGTGAAAATTCATCCCTGCCAGTTGCCAGAATGCTTGAAAAAGCCATCATCCGTTTAGGTTCATCTATCAGAGATATTGAAAGTGCAATGGAAAACGTAGCTGCTGTGGAAGTTTCCAAAATGGAAAAAAATATGGGATTGCTTGTCGGTATTGCTGCCGTAGCTCCTATGCTTGGTTTCCTTGGTACTGTATTTGGTATGATACATACATTTCAGGATATTGCAGCAAATGACAATATCAGTATAGGTGTAATTTCAGGCGGTATTTATCAGAAAATGATAACTTCTTCGGCTGGTCTGATTGTTGGTATCATCGCACATATTTTTTATACCATCCTCAATTCCATGATTGAGAAAAATGTAACAACTCTGGAGTTACAGGCTATCGATTTCCTTGACATATTACACAAACCAGTATATGAAGATCAAAAGGCGTAAAAAGACTCATGTTGCGGTTGAAGCTGCAGCTTTGTCAGATATTTTGTTTTTCCTGTTGGTATTCTTTCTTATGCTGTCTACGCTTGCAAGTCCAGACGCTATTAAAGTATTGTTACCTCAGGCAAAAACAGGGTCAGCTGTTCCAAGACAAGTAGTAAATCTTACAGTAGACAAGGATTCTAAGATCTTTATAGGTAAGGACGAAGTTAATTTTGATGCATTAAAATCTCAACTTGAAGCCACAACTCAAAGGCTGGAAAATCCTACAATTGTGCTGAAAATGGACAGAACTCTGGAAGTTCAAAAACTTATCAGCATAATAGATGTTACTAATCAGTTGAAATTGCCGGTGGTAGTAGCATCAGATAAAAAATAGAAAAACTAAACAGATAACAATAAACCAATATGAATTTTGAAAATCTTTTTCCAAAAGAAGAGAATATACCTGCTTCAGTAAAGCTGAACGGACCTTTACACCAAAAGGAATATTTGATCAATGGAGAAATTAAGCATGCAGAAGGGGCAACACAAAAGGTTTTTTCACCTGTTTGTATTGAAAAAGATGGAACCCTGACTCAGGTTGAGTTAGGGAGCTTTCCTTTATTGACTGAAAAGGAAGCATTTGAAGCTATGGATGCTGCGGCCAACGCCTATAAAAATGGAACAGGTGAGTGGCCAATGATGCAGGTAGATCAGAGAATTAAAGCTGTTGAAAAGTTTACCTGGAAGATGAAGGAAAAGAAGTGGGAAGTGGTCAACATGCTTATGTGGGAAACTGGAAAACCACTAAAGGATTCGGAGAAGGAATTTGACAGAACTGTAGAATACATAAACGATACAATTAATGCATTAAAAATACTCGACAGAAAATCATCAAGATTTGAAATTGAACAGGGGATTATCGGGAAAGTAAGAAGGGGGCCGCTTGGGGTAGTTCTTTGTATGGGACCATACAACTATCCTTTGAACGAGACTTTCACCACTCTTATTCCTGCTCTGATTATGGGAAATACCATCGTATTTAAACCTGCGAAAATCGGTGTGCTCCTTCACAGACCTTTACTTGAAGCTTTCCGGGAATGTTTTCCTAAGGGAGTTGTAAACATAGTATACGGAAGAGGCAGAGCTACAGTAGGACCTTTAATGTCAACTGGTAAAATTGATGTGTTGGCATTTATCGGGACAAGTAAATCAGCAAACGTACTTAAAAGTCAGCATCCAAAGCCTAACAGACTGAGATCAGTTTTAGCTCTTGAAGCTAAAAATCCTGGTATCGTACTTCCTCATGCTGATCTTGATAATGCTGTTAAGGAGTGTTTATTAGGATCACTTTCTTTTAATGGACAGCGTTGTACAGCATTAAAAATCATTTTTGTTCATAATAAAATTAAAGATCAGTTTATACAGAAATTCGTAACTGAGCTGGATAAACTTAAAAGGGGAATGCCTTGGGAAGATGGTGTTTCCATTACTCCGCTTCCAGAGCCTGAAAAACCTGGGTACCTGACTGATTTAATTAAGGATGCCGAATCTAAAGGTGCAAAAGTGGTAAATCCAAATGGCGGTGCAATTTGCAATACATACTTTAATCCTGCGATTTTATTTCCGGTAGATTCATCAATGAAGATTTTCCATGAAGAACAATTCGGACCAGCAGTACCTGTTGTTGCTTTCGATGATGTTCAGGAGCCAATTGATTACATTGTTAACTCTAACTATGGGCAGCAGGTAAGCTTGTTTGGAAGTGATTCACAGGAATTGGCCTATCTTGTAGACAGACTTGTAAATCAGGTTTGCAGAGTGAATATTAACAGCCAGTGTCAAAGAGGACCGGACGTTTTTCCATTTAATGGAAGAAAAGATTCTGCAGAAGGTACTCTTTCAGTAGAGGATGCTTTAAGAGCATTTTCAATCAGAACAATTGTAGCTGCTAAAGAGATAGAACCAAATAAAGTAATTATAAAAGAGATCGTAAAAGAAAATCATTCCAGTTTCATGTCTACCGATTTTATCTTTTAGGTTTTGAATTAAATTACTGTAAATTTGATAGTTAAATTAAATCTTGTTTACTAATTAATTAATAACCTAAACTAATTAAAATGGAGATTTTTGGAATTATCATTCTCGGAGTGTTAGCTCTGATATTTACTTTTTTTAAAACTAAATGGGTAAACAGTCAGCCTGCAGGAGAGGGCAAAATGACTGAAATAGCTAAGCATATAGCTGATGGTGCATTATCATTTCTAAAGGCTGAATACAAAGCCTTGTCGATATTTGTCATCGTTATTGCTGTGCTGCTTTCATTCTTAGCTGAAGAAGAAAATTCGCACTGGTTAATCGGCGTAGCCTTTGTTGTAGGTGCATGCTTTTCAGCTCTTGCAGGTTTTCTTGGTATGAAAATCGCCACGAAAAGTAATGTAAGAACAACCCAGGCTGCCAGAACAAGTCTTTCTAAAGCACTTGATGTATCCTTTACCGGTGGTATGGTGATGGGGATAAATGTTGTTGCTATAGGAATTCTTGGTTTAAGTGTTTTATTCCTGTTATTCAGTAATATTCATACTGTTTTAGGCATTGAGCCCTGGAGAGTAAAGAAGGTGCTTGAAGTAATGATAGGATTTTCTCTGGGAGCAGAAAGTCTTGCACTATTTGCCAGAGTGGGCGGAGGTATCTATACTAAAGCTGCAGATGTTGGTGCTGACCTGGTTGGAAAAGTAGAAGCTGGTATTCCAGAAGATGATCCAAGAAATCCTGCTGTAATTGCAGATAATGTTGGTGATAACGTAGGTGACGTAGCAGGTATGGGAGCCGATCTTTTCGGATCTTATGTCAGCACAATACTTGCGACTATGGTACTTGGGCTAACGGTCGCACCTATGACTAAAGATGTCTCAGGTACTAATCCTGCAATATTGCTTCCTTTATTCCTTGCTGCTGCAGGACTCGTCTTTTCAATTATAGCTTCTTTTTTCGTAAAAGTAGGAGAGAAAGGAAGTCCTCAGGTAGCATTGAATGTCGGAAACTTCGGAGCGGTAATACTAACAGCCATTGCATCTTATTTTATCATAGACTTCATGTTTGATAAGCATATCAACATTAATGGATTGTCTGTCGGGTCTGTGAATATATTTTATTCAGTAATCATCGGTTTATTGGTTGGTACACTGATCAGTCTTGTCATTGAGTATTATACTGGAAAAGACAGAGGGCCTGTAACAATGATCGCCCGTCAGTCTATGACCGGCGCGGCAACCAACATAATTGCAGGTCTGAGTGTTGGAATGTTTTCTACAGCAATTCCTGTTGTGATCTTGTCTTTGGGTATTATTTTCGCCTTTGAAATGGCAGGTCTTTATGGTGTAGCAATTGCTGCATCAGGAATGATGGCTACTACAGGTATTCAGCTAGCAATTGATGCATTCGGACCTATTGCAGATAATGCAGGTGGAATTGCTGAAATGGCAGCTCTGCCGAAAGAAGTTCGTGAGAAAACAGATGTTCTCGATTCTGTTGGAAATACTACTGCTGCGATAGGTAAAGGATTTGCCATTGCATCTGCAGCGCTAACATCTCTTGCAATGTTCTCAGCTTATATGGAGACTTCAGGTCTTCAGGTGATTGATATTGCAAATGCAAAAGTACTTGCCGGGTTACTTATTGGTGGTATGACACCATTTCTGTTTTCCGGATTTGCCATTCAGGCTGTAGGCCAATCTGCCAATGCTATGGTAGAAGAAGTCAGAAGACAGTTCAGAGAGATCAAAGGTATCATGGAAGGAAAAGCGGAAGCAGACTATGAGAAGTGTATAACCATATCAACAAGAGCAGCATTACGTCATATGATTCTACCTGGAGCAATTGCGCTGACATTTCCGCTGATAGTTGGATTTACACTTGGTAAAATGGCTTTAGGAGGTTTCCTTGCAGGAGTGCTTGTTTCTGGAGTTATGATGGCGTTTTTTCAATCAAATGCAGGTGGCGCATGGGATAATGCTAAAAAGATGTTTGAAACCGGAGTTGATATCAATGGTAAAAAATACTTTAAAGGGTCTGATCCACATAAAGCTGCAGTAGTTGGTGATACAGTGGGAGATCCGTTTAAAGATACTTCCGGACCTTCATTGAATATTCTTATAAAGCTTGTTTCTATTGTAGCAATGGTTATTGCTTCATTGCTTTCTGTAAGCTAAGAATCAGCTTTTCTTACTTAAAAAAGCCCTGTAATGATTATTATTACAGGGCTTTTTTTTATTTTTAGCTTATGTTTTATATTTTGAGGTGTTTGATTAATATTTTTAAGTCAGAAGCATGAAATCGAATTACAATTTGTTCAGGACAAAGCCACTGGAAGATGTGTTAAAAGACACGACAGAAGGACCGCAGCTTAAAAAGACTCTGGGGGCATTTAACCTGGTAACATTGGGGATAGGGGTAATTATAGGAGCAGGTATTTTTTCTCTAACTGGTATTGCAGCAGCTAATTATGCTGGTCCTGCTGTTACTATTTCCTTTATAATTGCCGCTTTAGGCTGTGCCTTTGCCGGACTTTGTTATGCCGAATTCGCTTCCATGCTGCCTATTGCAGGAAGTGCCTATACCTATTCTTATGTAACAATGGGAGAGTTTGTCGCCTGGATTATTGGTTGGGATCTTGTCCTTGAATATGCTGTGGGGGCGGCTACAGTAGCCATTAGCTGGTCAAGATATTTGAGTAAATTGCTTCATTTATATAATGTTGATCTTCCTGCTCAATTAATGATGTCTCCATTTGAGACTGCAGTCGTTAATGGCCAGACTGTGAATGGAATCATCAACCTTCCAGCAGTTTTTATTACGGTTCTGATGTCTTTGATTCTCATCAGAGGTACCAAGGAGTCTGCACGATTGAATAACTTTGTAGTTGTACTTAAAGTATCCGTGGTATTAGCTTTTATTTTCCTTGGCTGGGGATATATAAATAAAGACAATTACATTCCTTATGTTCCGGAAAACACCGGAGCTTTTGAGAATTTCGGATGGACAGGTGTCGTTACTGGAGCAGCAGTTGTATTCTTTGCTTTTATTGGATTTGATGCTGTATCCACAGCAGCTCAGGAAGCTAAAAATCCTAAAAGAGATATGCCTATCGGAATTTTAGGTTCACTTGTTATTTGTACTATTCTTTATGTGCTGTTTGCTCATGTTATGACGGGATTGGAGAACTACAAGAACTTTGTTGGAGAAGCTGCACCAGTTGCGAAAGCAATTGAAAATACACCTTATAAGTTTTTTCAGGAAATGATTATAATAGCTATTCTTGGAGGATACTCTTCAGTAGTGATGGTATTATTAATGGGTCAGTCAAGAGTGTTTTATTCTATGTCAAAAGATGGTTTACTACCATCAGTATTCTCTGAATTACATCCTAGATTCTTAACTCCATATAAATCCAATATTCTATTTGCTGCTTTTGTTGGTCTGTTCGCTGCATTTGTGCCGGTTACCGTTGTTGGAGAGATGAGTAGTATAGGTACATTATTCGCATTTGTACTTGTTTGTATGGGTGTATTGGTAATGCGTAAAACAAACCCGAATGCACCGAGAGCATTCAGAACTCCATGGGTTCCATTTGTACCGATAATGGGAATTGTTGTTTGCTGTTATATGATGTATGCCCTCCCTTTGGATACTTGGATAAGACTAATAGCCTGGATGGCCGTCGGGATTCTGGTATACTTTTCCTATAGTAAAAAGCATAGCAAATTTGCTAAATAAACAGATTAACCATTCTTAATTAAAAGAGTTGAATTATGCAGTATGTCTTTGGAATTATTCTTTGACATACTGCATTGTTATTTATTTATATCAGGGGCAATCAATCCACCTAGTCAACAGGCAAATGCTAATCCTTTACTTTTTTGCCTTTAAATCCATTTTTTTAAGTTCTGCAAATGTCATATCAGCGTTGTGGGTTTTGTTGCTTATAATTTTCTCAAGCCATTTATTGAATGAATCGATTCGATACCAGCCAAAACGATTATTCATTCTATATATTCCCCCGATAAATATAAACTGACCATCATTGAAGCTTTGAAATTTTGTTGATGATATGATCTCATATATCTCAGAAGAGGTGTATCCAAGAGAAACCATTAAAGCTGTTATTGCTCCGTCAGAAGTGCCGCCTACTTTTTTTATATTAACTGTTATTCCGGCTTTTTCAAGTTCGTATATTGCACCACTATATGCTATACCTTGGATTCCTGAGCCTTCAAATATGAGGTTTTCAATTTGCGTCTGACAAATTGATGAACTACTGATAGAAATAAATAACATTAAATATAAAACTACTCTCATTTTTTAATTAAAGTTTTTAAACATAATTCTCAAGTATAGTCTGTTGCCATAAAATATTACGCCAGTTTAAATATTCTGAAAAAAAGTGTAGCCATTGTCATATTCGATAGGTTGAAATAACTATATTTATCTGTAAGTTAGAGACGAATTTGTAAAAAATAAAGTCTATGGAAGAACAAATAAAAGCATTAGCAGGCCAGTTGCGCAGACCAGAGAATGAAGATGGTGTAAAAACAGGGGTTCATATGAATGAGGGAAACAAAATTATGAATCTGGAAGCTATAAAAGCTGTAAATCCCTGTGCTCATGATAAGATATTGGAGATTGGCATGGGCAATGGATTTTTTGTTAAAAATATAGTTTCAGCACATCCAACCATAGTATATACAGGATGTGATTTTTCAGAGACTATGATTAATGAAGCTGAAAAGATCAATGCTGAATATATTAAATCCGGTTGTGTAAAATTTCATCTGGCAGCAGCAGATAAACTTCCAATAGTTTCCAATTCATATAATAAATTGTTTACTGTCAATACGATTTATTTCTGGGAAGATCCAGAGCATACCCTTAATGAATTTAAAAGGGTATTGACTGCAGATGGTGAGTTGACGATAGTGATAAGACCTAAGCATATTATGGAAGATATTCCTGTGACTAAATATGGCTTTAACTTGTATTCAAAAGAAGAACTGGTAAAGCTACTTTCCGCAAATAATTTTGATATTTTGGAGACAAATGAAATAGAGGAGCCATCAAGAGAAATGATGGGTAGATTGATTAAATTCGGAAGTCTTGTGGTTCGGGCAAAAAAGAAATGATTTGCTGTAGCTTATTTATTAAAAGAAAAGGGATTGCAATTGCAATCCCTTTTCTTTATGAGTAATATGATTTTAATAATCAAAGTTGATACCAGCTAAGTATAAACCATTGATTAAATCAGAGCCGAAAAATTCTCTGCTATCTTGATTAAATGCGTTTCTAGCATTTAAGAAGATATTAAAGGTTCTGGTTATTTGGTAAGAAACCTTCGCGTTGGTGATAAATTTTCCGTTGATATTGCTTATAGAATGTTCATTATATGGAAAAACACCATTTTCTGAAGACTGTTGAGCTGAAATATGAGTATAGATTGAATATTTACTCATTAAATACCCGTTAATGTTTATGTTCCATTTGGTATTAGGAGCATAATTTGCATAGAAGCCACCATAAACATCAGGAGTACCTTTTCCATCCACGTCTGATTGAGTATTTATGTTATAGTTAGGATCTGGGGCTCCATCAGGAGTGAAATAGTATGGAGAATAATTTAATAATCTTGTTTTCTGAATTGTGATGAATGGTTTGATATTTATTTTATTCTTACTTAACGCCAGGTTCATTGCAATTGTAGCTCCCCTCTGTATTGCTTTAAGATCCAGATTGCTGGCATTTACATTTACAACAATTCGATTATTAGGCATGTCTACTTGATATGCCTGAGTAATAGTTCCTATGAAATTTTGAGTCGATTGATGAAATGCAGCTATATCCACCTGCAAATTTTCCATCAGTTGTAACCTATATCCAAGTTCTACCATGTCGTTTTGAACCAGTCTCCTGTCTTTTGATCCATTGATCCATATTTCAGTAGGAAATGGGGTAGTTGGGTGAGTGCCGATATTTAGCTTGGCATAAGTATCATATATAAAAGATCCGCTATTGGAGCGAGCTACAACAAACCTAAGATTGTTTTTATCATTTGCTCTGAAGTTTACAATACCCTGGTAAGAGAGATACAGTTTTTCTGGAAACTTAAATTTATCCCCACGCAGTGCTCCTATAAATCTGAACTTTCCTAAAGTATAATCTGCCTTTAATGAAGCGGCAAGATTGTGCATTGATGCTTTATTATTGAAAAGACCCAATTCGTTTCTCTCAACAGTGTAAGGTTTATCATTAACAGTACTGTTCTGAAAATGGAGTGCAGGTCGAAGGTTAAATTTATCAGTGATCTTGATTGTATAATCGATATAAGCATCAATATTGCTGTAATTATACTGATACGTTTCAAGATCCCCCACAACTCCTTGCTTTCCGTTCAGGATAGACGTCAAAATAGAAAAACCTTTTATTTCGCCTTTTACCATTCCATACATACTGTTATTGCTCATTTGGGTCATTGTAAGGCCTGTTCCAATGCCATACCAGCTTTTATTTCCATTATAACCTCCGGCTAGATGTAGTTTGATATCCTCTTTAGGTCTGAAGTTCGCATTTAGGTTTACACCTGTCTTCTCAAGTGCTAATTGAGGATTCGGGAGATATACCTTTCTCATATTAGGATCCTTGTATTGAGGTACAGTAGAAGAATCCAGATTAGTGATGTATGTTCTTCTTTCCAGATCATAGTAATCAACAGTTCCCCTGTTTCTGTGCTGAAGGTTAAAGGAACCTGAAAAATCAATTTTTTCAGAAGGTTTGTAGCCAACATAGCCTTGTCCCATAACAGTACCTGGATATCCACCTTGAGCGTGGGCAGATGCTGATATGCCGTTTTTGTCAGCATTTTTCGTGATGATGTTAATTACGCCTGTTACAGCATTTGGGCCATATAGAGGGGCTGAAGGGCCTAGTACAACTTCAATTCTTTCCACATCAATAATGTCAATAGGTAGGTTTTGCCAATAAGTCCCTCCTTGTAAATAATCAAATACAGGTCTGTTGTCGATCATAACAAGAATGAGCTTGTTCGAATTGTTATATTGATGAGTGGGTAAATTGTCCATCCCTCTTATAGATACATCATAAGTACCATTAGCCATTTGTTTTACAAACAAGCCAGGACAAAGTCTTAATGCTTCAGGTATAGAAGTAGCACCTGAGTTGAATATTTCTTTTCTTGTAACTACAAATGATGATAACGGAGCTTCAAATGCTCTCTCTTCAGATCTTGATGCAGAAACAATTTTAACATTCATCAAATCTTCGAGTGATATAGCTGTGATATCTTCTGTTTGTTGAAATGTGCTGTCGGTTTGACTATAGGAAACAGCAGGTATAGCCATTGCCATAGCAGCAGTTAAAATGCAGTTTTTAAAATTGAAATTCATTATACGTCAATTAGATAAGTAAGAAGTTAATGTTGGTTGCCTATTCTATGATTAGTGATTTATAATTTTTAGGATTTAGTTGAAATAAAATATTGTAAGATTCCTTTATTGCATGATTCAATAGGCAACAAGATGTTATCAAAGTTTTGCATCCTTGTATAAATTAGCCAATCATTATAAAGAAGCAACTCAATGGACATGATGATTTACTTCTGACTTTAATCAGAAATCAAAAATACTATTCCAGAAAGTTAATCTGAATATGCAACTAAGGTAGAGAACAGTATCTGTAATAAACTTTAGCTGTTGAAATCAAAAGATACTGAACTTTGAAATTGCATGATTTTTATAATAGTTTAATTAAAGTTTTGAATTGAATCTTATACTTTGCTTTTAAGGATTTCATTCTCTTTCATTAGTTCAAGTTCATGCGCCTTTAACTGTTGAATAAAAAGGTCTGTATTTTCCTGTTTTCTTTTCATTTCTTCCTGGGTAGCCTGTAACTCTTCAAGATTTTGTCTGAGTTCTTCTTCCTGTTCGTGCATCTGGTTTCTTTGCTTTTGAGATTCTTCCAGAAGTATTTTTGTTCTTTCGTTTATTTTCATAGTAGAAAGAGAAGATGCAAGTGTTTCACTAAGTTTCTGAATAAATTCAACCTGATAAGACTGGAATTCATTGAAAGATGCGAATTCCATTATTCCGTTTATGGTGTCATTGACTTTTATTGGTACTATTAGTATTGCTTTCGGATTTGAATCTCCAAGACCGGATGTAATAGTAACATAACTGTCTGGAACATCAGTAAGATAAATAAGATCTCCTTCGATCCAAGCTTGTCCTGCAAGGCCTTCACCTTTACCAATTCTTTTAGTTTGGAATTTTTTTCTATCAAAAGCGTAGACGCTTTTTAACTCAAGGTAAGGATCATTTTCATCCTCATCATTCACAATATAAAGCCATCCCTGATTTGCCTGCACATATTTTACCAGTTTGATAAGGAAGGTATCAAGCATTTCATTTGTACTATCATAATGGTTTCTTAAGATCTCTCCAAATGCTGCATAACCTTCATTAGACCAGTTTCTCTGCTTGTCTTCTTTTGCGACCTTAACAAGGTTGTCTCTCATAGTAATAAGAGCATTACCTAAAACATCTTTTTCACTTAGTGGAGCAAATTCAGATTCCAGATTTCCTTTCCCTATTTCATTTGCAAAAGTTGCCGTAGTTTTTAGTCCCTCTACCATTTTCTGTACATCTCCCACCATTTCTCCAATTTCATCATTGGTTATCTTAATGGAATCGTTATCCAATTCACCTTTGGAAACTTTATTCACAAGATTATGCAAAGAGTTTACAGGCTTTATTATTTGACTGGATAGTCTTATGGTAAGCAAAAATCCTAATACAATGATAAATCCAAGCAGTATGAAGTTCGTACGAGACAGAAGTTGCATGTTTTCGATCATGCTTATTTGCTGATCGCTTGTGGTAAGTTTAAGTGCATCAAGTATTCTATGTAAGTGAACAGATAAGTTATTAATGTTGGTTGTGATCTCATCACTTTTACTTTCGCTTAATATTGGAGTTATGCCATCCTGGTAACTGTCAAAAGTAGCCAGGCTGGTCATTATCTCTTTTTGCATAATGAAAGTCTGGTCGATCTCTTTTATCAGGGTTTTTAATGAGTCTGCATATGCCTGGTCTTTCCAATCCTTTTGTAGAGATATTAATTTTTCCTTTAACTGAGGATATTCTTTTGCATGTATCTGCTTAAGTTTTATTTTATCAGGATGGTTTTCTATGTCAATTTTAACCCAATTGGCCATTAGATTTTTTGACTGAAAAAGCAATAGCTCCAGCTCTGTCAAATGGGTGATACTTGGCTGATCTGTTTTGTTTATTTGTTCAGTTGCCCTTTTGTTTTTAGTAAGCAGGTAGCTACTAATTATTCCATAGGCACAAAATAAAAAGATGATCGAGAAGAAGCATAAAATTATTCTACCTCTGATTCCTTTAAATATATTACCTGATTTCATTTACTTGTTAATACAATTTTAGAACAATGATTAGTCAACTATTTTGGCAAGCTTTTGCAATTCAGAAGAAATCTTTAATCCGTTTTCTGCTGCATTCTTGTTAGAGATTTCGAATTTCACTTTACTATCCTCTTCAAAAAAGTTTACAACAACTCCATTTTTGGTAGCTGATGGTGAATTACTTACGACTAATACATGATGTTGTTTCGCTTTAGGTGCTATTTCTGAATATTTTGATGATTGACTAGATGGTACAAATAAAATCTGACATGCATCTACTTCCGCTACATTATGGATTTCTTTAACCACAACTTTCATCGAGCCGGCCATTTTTCCATTAAGAGCCATTGCTTCTGTGTTCATTGGAGATTTACCAAATATACCCAAAACTATTTCCGCTCCTGGAGATGGCCATTGTGTATACTTAATAAAATGGAACATCAGACCTGAGTATACCTTGTATTCAGTTTGAGCCTCCGACTTAGTACTGAATAATAGGGCAAAGGCTATAATTACTGCAATCTTTGCTGGTCCCAAATTGATTTTCATGACTATTATAATATATTAAATAATTGTTTACAGACAGTTTTCCTAACCATGTAGGATTCAAAGTTAGATACGAACCGGTTCTATATAAGTTGTTAAATAATCTCGAAAGAATTATATTTTTTGGTTTACAGTTAACAAAAGATAAATTTTTGTTTAACTCGTTTTTTGATGATTATCATACTGTAAATCAGTTTTATGTTGATTGAGGGAGGGGGATTATTTTTTTTGTCAGTAGGAGTAATATTCCAATTTGTTGACAGATTTCAAGGTTTTGCCGATTAAAAATGAAGAATGTGGATTTTTGTTTAAAATTTATCCCAACT
The DNA here is from genome assembly GCF_000775915.1 of Sporocytophaga myxococcoides. Classification (NCBI taxonomy): domain Bacteria; kingdom Pseudomonadati; phylum Bacteroidota; class Cytophagia; order Cytophagales; family Cytophagaceae; genus Sporocytophaga; species Sporocytophaga myxococcoides. The sequence goes on along the minus strand of NZ_BBLT01000009.1, from coordinate 159,719 downwards.
ATCTTTTCATGCATTCCGTTAGTATCCTCCGAATGAAATTTTTCTCATAAAGCAAATGCAAACAGCTCCGGAAATAGGAATAAATGAGCTTAGAAAGCTAATTCAGACAATTACAGAAAGGTTTGATTACGATTTTTCAAATTATTCTTCAGCTTCTTTCAAGAGAAGAATCCAACGTTTTATAGAAATAAAACGCCTGGGCTCTGTTGAAAATCTGGTTAATAAAATAATATCCGGAGAAATAAAAAAGAATGATTTATTCACAGAAGTTTCAGTAAATGTAACAGAATTGTTCAGAGATCCGTCTTTCTGGAAATATTTAAGGAAGGTGCTACAAGAACAGAATCTATCACAAAATCTCAAAATATGGCAAGTGGGATGTTCTTCGGGTGAGGAGGTATTTTCCTTAATGATATTATTGAATGACTTAAATCTGCTGAATAAAGCCGAAGTAATTTCAACTGATTTTAATACTGGGATAATTGATAAAGCGCAATCAGGATTGATTCCTGGTAAAAGCATGGAGCTTAATACAAGTAATTTTATTAAGACAGGTTTTAAAGGAGAGTTAGCCAATTACTTTATGCCAGAGGGCGATAATTTTAAGCTTAACAAAGATCTATTGAGTAAGATAAAATTTAAAGAGATAAATCTTGTTAAAGATATGTATAATGGTTCTGTTGATATGATTTTATGCAGGAATATTCTTATTTATCATAACCCGCAATTGCAGAATGATATATTAAAAAAATTTCATCAGTCACTAAATATGTCTGGCCTTCTAATACTGGGATCAAGAGAAACAGTCGAATGGTCTGAAGTAGCTTCTAAGTATACAATGCTTGGTCCAGAAGAAAGAATTTTTAGAAAGAATAAAGTATAATCCGGCAATGAAAGATGTGGATCTAAACAGAAAATATAAAGCTATAGTTATAGGAGGATCAGCTGGAAGTTTTCAGGTTTTATGCAAAATATTAAACAAGCTTCCGGAAGATTTTTCGTTACCAATCTTTATATGCTGTCATAGGCTAAAACATATAAGAAATGGCCTTATAGAAGCTCTATCTATAAAAAGCATAAAGGAAGTAAAAGAGCCCGATCATAATGAACCTATCAAAAAAGGGAAAATATATCTGGCACCAGCTAATTATCATATGAATATTGAATTGGGCAATTACATTTCTTTATCCACAGAAGAAATGGTAAATAATTCAAGACCTGCAATAGATATAACCTTTGAGACCTGTGCATACGTTTATAAGGAGAAACTTATCGGAATTTTATTAACTGGAGCAAATAAAGATGGAGCTTTGGGAATGAAAAAAGTTAAAGATTATGGTGGTATGACCATCATTCAGGATCCCGAGGAAAGCGTGATAGACACAATGCCAAAGGCAGCTATGAGTGTAACAAAAATAGATCATGTAATGAAGGTAGAAGAAATTATAAAGTTTTTAATAGAATTAAATAAAGTGACGCAGCTATGAAAATGATTTTATCTAAAGTACATGCTCTGGCGAATTTATTGTTTATAGGTTTGGTTGTTTACTCAATTATCTTATTTAGCAGGTTTTCAGGAGTTAATAATAATATCCTTTCAATTTTTTATATAACTCTCGCAGCAGGTATTATAAGTACAATTCTGAACTATGTTTTACTTAATACCAAGTCATTTAAAGAAATTGTATATGTAGACAGACTTAAGAATGAGTTTATTGTTGATAAGGAAGAAGAAATTGCAAGGCAGGATCAGTCCAATATTGTCAGTGAAGTAAAGAAAGAAATTGATACTATCACGAATAGTAAAATCGATGGTAAGGATAAAATGGATAAGGCTTTATCTTTTATATGTAATAAAATTAATGCCGGACAGTCTGTATTATTTTTTAAAGATCAGGAAGAAAATAAATTAAAAAGGTACTCTTCATATGCTTTGCCATTAGACTCATCAAATGATCTTGAATTTTCTGTGGGAGAAGGACTGGTAGGGTTAGTAGCCAAAGAAGGTAAGACTTTGGTGATTGACGATCTTAAAGAAAGCTATATGATACCTTTTTCCGGGTTAGGAACGACCAAGTCTGTGGATGTTATGATTTTACCTTTGCTCATGAATGAAGAAATTATTGGAGTCTGGGAGATTTCCCTGTTGAAGAAGGCCACTGAAAATGATAAAAACCTCATTCAAAATCTAACCATGTTACTGGGTGATTTTTTGGCACTCGAGACTCAGTATAATTAATTATTTGAAAGTAGATCTTATGTTCAATAAAATAAAATTAAGTTTAGGCAGCAAGATAGTAGTATTCACTACTTCCTTGGTGGCAGCTGCATTATTGTTGATTTCTTATATTCAGTATTCAGTATTTGCCAAATTAATTTCCGGGACTGAAACCGGCGGAAAAGTTGTGGAGGAATTTTCGGACGATTCACGCTTGTATTTGATTGCGGCTTCTCTGTTTGTTGTTTTAGTTACTATAGGTCTTTCGTTTTATCTCGTAAGATATCTTACTCAACCTATAATTTCATTGAAAGAATATCTTAAGCTTACAGAAGAAGGTATTCTAGCGAATGAAATTAACATTAACTCTGGTGATGAAATTGGGGAGATGGCTTCGATTACAAATAATATCGTCAGATCATTAAAACACACTGCACACTTTGCTCATACAATTGGTGAAGGTAATTTAAATACACAATTCAAACCAGCAAGTGAAAACGATGTATTAGGAAACTCTCTTCTGAATATGCAGAAAAACCTTATAAGTGCAGAGATCAGAGAGAAAGAAAGAAATTGGATTGTTAATGGTATTGCCGAAGTAGGTGAAATATTACGTAAGCATAACTCTATAGATCTCCTTAGCTACGACGTAATAAAGTATCTTATAGGAAAGATCGGTGCAATTCAGGGTGCTTTTTATGTGATAGAAGACGATGATGAAAATGATTTTAAGAAGGCAATAGTGATGAAAAATCTCTATGCTTATAATAGAAAAAAATATAAAACTGCAAAATTTAAGATGGGAGAAGGACTGGTTGGCCAGGCTGCGATTGAAGGGGCAACCATTTTCAGAACTGAAATTCCTCAAGACTATTGTTCTATAACTTCCGGATTAATTATTGACAAAAAACCGGATTCAATCCTTATTGTTCCTCTGATTACTGAAGAGTTAACTTATGGTGTGGTAGAGTTTGCTTCTTTAAAGAAGTTTTCTAAAAACGAAGTCAGATTTATAGAGGAGGTAGGCCCAATCTTAGCAAGAACTATCTTTAACATTCATGTGAATGAGCGCACTCAAAGGCATCTTGAGCAATCTCAGAAGATGAGTGCAGAACTCCAGCAGCAACAAGAAGAGTTGAGACAAAATGCTGAAGAGATGAGAGCGACTCAGGAAGATCTTCAGTTATCCAATGAAAAACTGGAAGAGCAGATTGAAGAGGTAAATAAAACTCAGAAAAGAATGCAGTCATTGCTTGAAAACGCTTCTGAGGTAATTGCAATCTATGAGAAGAATATGGTTTTAAGGTATGTGAGTCCATCTGTAAAAAGGATCTTAGGTATTGATTCATCTGACCTTGTAAATAAGAAAGATGAAGCACACATATATGAAGAAGACAGAATGGCATATAAAGCTATGTTTGATGAACTTCTTGCTGATCCGGAAAAATCTATTACAATTCAATATAGGTTTATAAAAGATAATGGTGAATTGATATGGCTTGAAGCAACAGGTAAAAATCTTTTATCAGACAGCGCTGTAGGTGGTATTATTCTTAATTCACGCGATATTACAGTGAAGAGGAAGGCAGAGATGGAAGAACGTATGAGGAAAAATATGCAGGCACTTTCAGAAAACTCTCCGGATCTTATTACTCGATTGAACTGTGATGGAGTTATTACTTATACAAACCCTGTCATTGAAAACTATACAGGTTTAAAACCTTCGGAATTTATGAATCAATCTCTGGAAACTGTTAGTTCTCAAAATGGAATTGTAGGTGTATGGAAAGAGATTCTTCAGAATGTAATCAGTACCGAAAACAAGCTTCACCTTGAAACGAATTATAATTCACATATCGGTGAAAGAGTAATGCAGATCAACGCAATTCCAGAATATAATGAAAATAATCTGGAGTCCGTACTGGTGGTCTCTCATGATATTACAGAGATGAAGCTTATAGAAAGGGAGATTCAGGCCAAGAACAGAAGCATACATGAAAGTATTACCTATTCAAAAAGAATTCAGAATGCGATTATTCCGGATAGTAAATCAATTCAGAAAACCCTTCCTGGAGCATTTATACTATACAAACCAAGAGATATTGTAAGTGGTGACTTCCCTTGGTATATGGAAAAAGATGACTCTGTGTTTATTTCTGTAGTTGATTGCACTGGGCATGGCGTACCTGGAGCTATGTTGTCTCTTGTGGGATATTTCCAACTTAATAATATTGTGGAAATGTGCTCAGGTTTAAATTCAGGGGCTATTCTGGATGAGTTTGACAGAAAGGTTAACGAAACACTTATCAAAGACACTAATGAGGAGAATATCAAGGATGGAATGGATATTGCATTCTGTAAAATAAATTTGTCCAAGAAAATCGTAGAGTACGCCGGTGCTCACAGATCTTTATATCATGTATCTGATGGGGAATTAACAGAATATAAAGGGGATAAATGGGCTATTGGTGGGGGAGTCTATAAAAATCAGACTCAGTTTACCAACCATAAAATTAAGATGAAAACAGGTGATATGATTTTCTTCTTCTCTGATGGGTTCCCTGATCAGTTTGGCGGACCTCAAAACAGAAAACTTGGTACTGTGAAGATCAAAGATGCTATCATGAATAATAAAGATAAATCTATGGATGCAATACACGATGCTTTAAACTTTGAGTTTGAATCATGGAAAGGTGAGCATAAACAGACAGATGATGTTCTTTTAATTGGAGTTAAATTTTAATAATTATTTATAGAGTTTAAATTAAAGTAGAAACTAACGACGTATGAATTATATTTATAATATTCACAAAACTATGGTAGAAGAAAATATCATACTTGTATATGAAGGGGAGTTTACCCAGGAAATAACAAAGGCCGTATTATCCATGGCCGAGAAAAAACTTGATTCCAAAGGTGAGGAAAGCAATATTAAAAGAAAAGTATTCAATGTAATGGTTGAATGCCTTCAGAATATCTGCAAACATTCAGAAGCTCTTTCTGTGCCAAATGAAAGAAAAGCTATTTTTATGATTGGTTCCGAAGAGGACTGCTATATCATTACTTCAGGTAACATGATCGCCAATAAGGATATTCAGGGTTTATCCGAAAAACTTGAAAAGATCAATAGCCTTGATAAAGATGGTTTGAAGAATTTCTATAAGGAATTAATTCAAAATAATGAAATGTCAGATAAAGGTGGTGCAGGATTGGGATTTGTTGATATTGCAAGAAAATCAGGACAGAAGCTCGAGTATAATTTTGAGAAGGTAGATTCTGAATATTCTTTCTTTTCTTTCAAATCTAAAATTGCAAGAATCAGCGAGTAAATAAATCCTTTTTCTTATTTAACCCTATTTGATAATCTTTCTATAATTATGGATATTTTGAATATAAGCGGAACTGAAGATACTCCTTCTGTTACATTAGACAAATCTAAAGGAGTATTTGAAATTTCCGGTAGATCACTTCCGGAAGATGCTGCCGGATTTTTTAAGCCAGTGTTAAGCTGGATCGAAGCATATAAGGATCAATCCAATCCAGCAACCAATCTTCAGGTTAAACTTGAATATTTTAATACCGCATCTTCTAAATTAATATTGGATATTTTAACAAAGTTTGAAAAAATACAAGGTGCCAAAATTATCTGGTATCATTTCTCTGATGATGAAGATATGAAAGAGGCAGGTCAAGAATTTTCCGAGCTTGTAGAAATCCCTTTTGAATTTAAATCTATGTAGGCTAAAGAGTGGGATAAACACCCGCTCTTATTCTACTTTATTTTATAATTTTTACTTTATGTATTTTTTTGTAGCTCCTCAATCGATTTTATACTTTCGCTTATATCATAAACTTTGTGAACTTGGGCATGCTCAAGTAAACTGCTGGCAATAGCTGACCGGTATCCTCCTGAGCAGTGCACAGCAACAGGTTTTCCTGATGGGATCAATTGAATATTTTCTCTAAGCTTATTAAGAGGAATGTTTATGGAGTTTGAAAATATTTTTTGTGATGATACTTCATTTACATCTCTCACATCTACAATAGTATATTGATCTTCTGCTTTAATCACTTCTTCAGCATCTATTTTTTCTGATTTGCTACCTGAAGGTTCTTGAATGACCAGGACCCCAGATATTTTAGATTCGTATCCTATCTTAGCAGTTTTATAAAGTAAATTTCTAAGTGCACCATTGTCATTTGCTATAAGATAAAATGTTTCATCAGGATTGATGATGGAGCCTAACCATGTTTCAAATTTTGTCCCGTCAGGAATATTAATAGCTTCTTTATTATGTCCAGTCTTAAATTGGTCAGAACTTCTTGTATCTACAATTAAAGAACCATTCGGAATTTCATTGATGCTATTTAAATAATTTACTTTATCAAGGCTTTCACTCAGTTTGGGAGCTCCAAGTTTGTTAATGATTACATCGTATGAAAAATATTTGGGGATAAATGGCTGATTATCCAGAATTAGTTTTATAAACTCGGACTCACTCATGGGTTGAAGGGCATAATTCTCTTTTTTTTGATTCCCCAATGTGTCGGAAAGATTTTCGCTCATAGATTTTCCGCAAAGAGAGCCAGGACCATGCGCTGGATATATGATTGTGTGATCAGGTAGTTTTAAAATTTTGTTGTGAAGAGAATGATATAATTTACCTGCCAGTTTTTCTTTTAAGGTGGTACTGTCTTCGGATGTTTTCCTCAAATCAGGCCTTCCCACATCTCCTATAAAAAGCGTGTCTCCGGTAAATATCGCATAAGGATTACCTGTTTCGTCTTCAAGCAATACTGATATGCTGTCAGGAGAGTGGCCTGGAGTATTCATTGCTTTTAATTTTATTGTTCCGATTTTAAGCTCATCACCATCATCAAAAGTTGTGTGCTCATAATTAACATCTGATAATTTGCTCGTATAAACTTTTACCTGATGCATCAAAAATTCTGCATGACTGCTGATGAAGTCAGCATGAGGATGGGTTTCAATGACAGCTTTGATTTTGGCATTGTGTTTAACCTCTAATTGAATAAAAGGTGATGGATCTCTTGCTGGATCAATAAGGGCTATTTCTCCTTCACTTATTATTGCGTAGGTAAGTTGTGCCAATCCTTTATCAATAAAGCTTTCTATTTGCATTTGTTAAATTTTAGTAATTAAAAATGATTCATTCCTAACACATAAATAGCGGCAAAGTTAATAATTGAGATAAATAGTTTTTTATTATCTAATTACTGTTACATCTCCTGTTTTAGTCTGGCTTTTAGATCCGCCTATGCTTTCTCCTGCATATGTGAGCTTCCAAATATAGGCACCTTCCTGAACTGTTTTTCCTTTATATTCTCCGTTCCAGGAATTGGACATAGAATCTGAAACAAAGATCAATTCTCCCCACTGATCGAATATTTCAAGTCTATAGGAAATGAGATTAGCTCCTGAAATTTTGAATTCGTCGTTATTCCCATCTCCATTAGGAGAAAAAATATTTGGAATAAAGACTCTGGCTTCACAGATGTCCTGAACTAAGGCACTTGCAGTACTTTCACACCCATGTTCGCTTTTAGCTGTTAAGGAATATAGACCTGCTGTAAATACTGTTATCGACTGTGTAGTCTGACCAGAAGGAAGCCAAAGGTAACTATTGGCTGTTCCTCCATCAAGAATGACGGAGTCTCCGTTTTCGCTGCATAATCCAAATACTGGATTTAAACTAATATTCGGAGCCGCCTCAAATTCTATTTTGATTGTATCGCTTCCCTGACATTGATCTTTGTATACAGATACGATGTAGGTTCCTGATATTGTTGGGTGTATCTGGCGATTAATTTCGCCTGATGACCATTTATATTGAAAGCCTGAAGGCACTACTCCTGCATCTAATACAGGACTGGAACCTTGACAATAGGTGGTATCAGGACCTAATGAAACTATAGGAGGGGTGATAAAAGTAATATTTATCTGATCTGACTTTTGACATAAGCCACCATTGCTTACTGTTACTGAGTATGTTCCGGAAGTTTTCACCACTATAGTTTGCAAAGTAGCTCCCGTTGACCATGAATGTGTCAATCCCGGATTCCCTGCATCTAGTTGAATGGAGTCTCCTGTACATAATGTTTTATCAGTGCCTAAGTCAAATGAGTTAACAGGTGCGAAAGTAACTGTTGCTGTAGCAGTGTTTATGCATCCTGCTCTGCTGACTTCCACTGTAAATGTTCCGGAAGTATCAGTATTAATAAAAGAAGATGTAGATCCCGTATTCCATAAGTAAGATAAGCCTGAACCGCTTAGTGTTGCATCTAGTTTGTAGGTAATTGCATCACAAATAGTGGTATCTTTAATTTGCGGTGCCGGAGGCGTCTCTACAATTGTCAATGTTCTTAACATTGTTGTATCTCCACATGCATATATTGCCCTTACAGATACATTATATGTTCCAGGGCCGGGATATGTATGTGTGGTAGTTTGCCCGGTTCCTGTTTGTCCATCACCAAAATTCCACGTCCAGGTAAATACGGTATCAGGGGCATTTGCCTGAAATAGAGTTATGGAACCAGAACAGGTATCTGCATAAGCAATATTCCAGTCAGATGTATTAAAGTAGTTGGCTACAAAATTAGGCAGACCAGTATTGCTTTCTGTTCCAAGGTCTATTGACTTGTGCTGATAGTCCACATCCGTACTGTCCAGTGTAGGATCATTAATAACTCCAAGAAAACCGCTTCCAGAGCCTTTTAAAGCAACATAGATTTTTCCGTCAGGTCCTAATTGCAGAGCTTCATAGGAAGCAGAAGGGTCAGTACTGATTGTAACCTGAGAATTTTCAATTTCAGTGGACGTTGCTTTTGTCAGATCATATTGATAAAGGTGACCATCACCATTAGTGCTTACATATAGTTTATTATTATCATCTGAAAATTCCAGACCAAATGGAAGTGTAACATTGGTAATAGTATCGCTGATGGTCAATTCACCTGTGTTTGTATTGAAATCATATATCTCAACTCTGTTTTGTTCACTCAAAGCAATAGCTACTTTGGTTCCATCTTTCGAAAACTTCATATAACCCTGTCCATTTGTCTGCACAGCACCTGTAGAAGAAATAACAGGAGTTGGAGAGAAACCGTTATTTCCGATTTTATATGATATAAAATTATTTGAATTAAGTTCATGTGCAACAACCCAAAAGTTACCCTGCTCATCTTTCATCCCTGATATTTTATTTGCAACCGGATTATAAAGGGGAACATTGATGTTGGTAACTCGTCCTTTTCCTTTGTTAAAAGATAAATCAACGGTAGTATAACTTAATCCGGTTGAAGGGTTTACTGTGAAAACATAGTAGATATTATTTGCTCGAGGATCAGGTACAATTATAGCAGATTGAGAGGAGTCTGAGTTGCCTTTTAATCCTGTACCTCCCTGCATTATTTTATTGTCATTGGTATAGATATTTATCCCATCTGTATAGAATAATAGGTTTCCAGAAGGGTCTGATATGGAAGCGCTTCCGCCATTTGTGCGATTGGCGTTTGTATTGGTTACAGATGGAGGATTGTCATTGAAGTTTAATCCTGCATTATTTCCGAATTGCCAGTTATAATCTCCTTTGTTTCCCTGTCCCCAAAAACGAACAGTCACTGTGTCTGATGTATAACAACCATTCTGATAAACCTTTACCCAATATTTTCCTGCACTCATAAGTGTATCAATCTGAGTTGTGTCACCATCCGACCATTGATAAGTTAAGCCTGGTATCCCTGCATCAATGGGGTATGGGGCATCACAGACAACTGTATCTTTTAGGTTTAATGTTAGGGGAGGATTTGGGTTGTTTTGGATTAAAATGTTTTTGGTAATATTGGCAGGATTTCCACAAGTGTCAGTGAATGAGAATGTAACAGTATAAGTTGTATTTGTCTGTGAAAACGTATGAGTAGGATAAGCGCCAAATGCAGTATTTTGTCTCCCGGAAGTAGGGTCTCCAAAGTCCCAGCTCCAGGAGGTGGTATCACCAACCCCAATGCCAGTGAATTGGGTTAAATTACTATAGCATGTATCTTTATAGGTAAATCCCGCATTGGCAGGAATACACTGAGCATTTGCAGGAGCAATATTAATCAATTGTGTGCAAATGAATATTAATAATAATAATACTCTTCTCATCCCTTCGATAATTTATAATCCCAATATTCTTTCTGGAAACCAATATTAAGTTTTATGTAATTCAGAGAGAATGATGTTTATCTTTCTGATTATGAGATAGACAGAACCTGTCATCCTTTGCCTCCTTTATAGTCAACAATTCCTGGAAGCATAAAAGAATTTATAATAAAAGAAAAACTAAACAGAGGCAATAAGGTTTGATTTATTAAATGAAGATTCCAATACAGTTAGTTTTGTTTATTTTGATCATTAATGCATATAATTCATATGCACAGGATGTACAGTTTTCTCAGTTTTACAATGCACCATTGTATTTAAATCCTGCATTGACCGGAACAAGCCACTCTTCAAGGGCTATACTTAATTATAGAAATCAGTGGCCTACTGCCGGTAAACCTTTCATAACCTACGCAGCATCTTTCGATCATTTTTTCTCCAGGTATTCAAGTGGAGTAGGATTGATGGTAATGCAGAATAAAGAGGGTACATCAAAACTTAAATCGACAGAGATATCAGGTTTTTATTCTTACCATATCAGGTTGAATGAAACCTGGACATTGATTCCAGGATTGCAGGCTACTTATGTGCAGCAAAGTATTGATTATTCCAAAGTTATTTTCCCTGATCAGTATGATGACAACGGATTTATAGGGGGGACGTCCGAGCCATTGAATTTATCAAAAAGAAATTATTTTGATTTTTCTTCAGGCGGAGTGCTGTATTCAGAAGTATTTTGGTTTGGATTTGCCTACCATCACATAAACAGGCCACGCCAATCTTTTTTAGATGATGACAGCAGATTACCTTCTGAATTGAACTTTCATGCAGGAGCGAGGATCCCGATAGCCAGCAGCGAGAGAGGCAGATCTACAAGGATCAAATACAAGGAAAAATCCTTAACACCATCAATTCTTTATAAAACACAGGGAAAATTTGATCAATTGGATCTTGGTGTGAATTTTTTACTGGAGCCTCTGCAGTTCGGAATATGGTATAGAGGCTTGCCTGTAAAACGCTACGAGTCTGGTTTGAACAATGCAGAGGCAATTATAGGCCTTATTGGTGTGGCATTTAATGGATTTAGTTTTTGCTATAGTTATGATTATGTTGTATCAAGACTTAACAAAAGAACTGGTGGTGCTCATGAAATTTCTTTGATTTACATATTTGGTGAAGATGATTCAAAAGGGAAGAAAAAAACTAAATATAAAAGACTTCCATGCCCTTCGTTTTATAGAAAGTAAATGTATTCTTCTGGATTTAACAGAATTTCATATTTTTTCCACCAAAACCATGCTTCTGACAAATAAGCTTTACTAAAAAAAATAGCAGTTAGGGTTAATAATATAGTTTAATTTTTACGTCACTTTTAGAAATGGATCAAAATAAAGTTGATTTGTGGCAGTTCTTATTGTGGACTAGGTGATGAATATTATCAGAGGGGAATTTTATTAAGACACTCATCCATTAATATGTAATTTCTCAGAATGCCCTGAAAGTCAGCTTTAGGTATTATCCGGGAAGTTAATTTCGGTTAAATAATGTAAATGTTTGTTTTTCAGTGGTCTGGATCGTTATTTTTCTGTAAGTATGCAAGGTGAATTAGATTAGTTTAGAATCGCTTTTTACGATTTTTTCTTATCTAAGTTTAGTGGTTTTAATGAATTAATTGCACCTTTTACAAAGTCGACTAATTCAGCTAATTTAATTTAAACCTAACCTAAATCTAACGAGATTGAATCTATGGAATTGCCCATTTTAAAAAAGCCTACAGACCGGCTTGAAGTTATTGATGTATTAAGAGGCATTGCTTTGTTCGGACTTTTCTCCGTTCACATGCAAGAGCATTTTGAATTGTTTCAATTTCCGGAATCACAATCCGAGATCATAAAATCGTTGGATAAATGTATTAATGAGATTGTTTATTTTCTTTTTGCAGGAAAAGCATACGCGCTATTCGCCTTTCTTTTTGGATTAAGCTTTTTTATCCAGATGAAAAGGCAGACGGATAAGGGAATAGATTTTAAAGGACGTTTTCTCTGGAGGCTTATCGTTTTAGGTGTGATAGGATGGTTTCATAGTATGATATATTCAGGCGATATCCTCACCTTTTTCTTTGTTATGGGGTTTGTTTTGGTAGTATTAGATAAATTACCATCAAAGGCTTTGATTGTTCTTGCGATTTTTTTCCTTTTGCAAATACCGTTTGTTTTAATAGCTCTAAGCAAGATTATTAATCATGAATTCCAACGAAATCCGTTACTCACTACAATGGATGCAATCTTTAAGTCCAGCACTCCTGTTTTTTCAAAAGGAAGCTTTACCGATGTAATTTCATTTAATATTTATGAAGCACAAAAATCCAAATGGTTATTTATGTTTTTGTATGGCAGGGTATTTCAGACACTGGGTTTGTTTATGCTTGGCATCGTTATAGGAAGAAGTGGATTTTTCAGGACAATCGAAAATTATAAAAAACATTGTAAAATTGCATTAGTCACTGCATCTGTTTTATTCCTTCCGTTATATATTTTTAACCGCTTCTATCTGCCTGAAATTGCTGCAGATAAGGTTATTGTTGAAGCATGGACGATCATATTGTCTTCTTATGCAAACTTCGCATTTGTGGTGATTATCTTTACTGGTTTTGTTTTGCTTTATCAGGTTGAAGCGATTAATAAGGGGCTTGACATACTTAAATACACAGGAAGAATGAGCCTGACAACTTATGTTATGCAATCATTAGTTTGGGTTCCTCTCATCTATGGATATGGAGCTGGATTGTATGATACTATTGGTTTCTTTTATAGTTTCCTATTAGGTGTCCTATTCTTTGTGATTCAGATATATTTCAGCAAATGGTGGATGAGCAGATTCCATTATGGTCCAATAGAGTGGCTATGGAGGTCGGCAACCTATTTGTCTGTTCAGGATGTACCATTGAGAAAGGAACTTGCTCGAACTTCATGAAAGTTATTCTTTTAAAGCAAAAGATCTGTATAACTTACAGGTCTCTTGCTTTATATAGAAGTTCAGTTAAGGGTTGGTAAGAATTACTGAATTTAACTTGGTATGCCGCGGATTTTCATTTCATTTAAATCCAGTTGTAATTCTGCTTTTCTTATTTCTTTATCACTGAAGTATTTTTCTTTCCGTAGTTGAAAGAGTTCTATGCGTTGAGCAGCATAGATATCTAACAGGATTTTACGATAATCTTCTACTTTTTCAATTTGAGTTGTATCGCATTCTAAAGAGGCAAGTCTTTGTTGCGAGGAAGCTATCTCATGTTCAAGATTTGCTTTCAAAATAGTTACCAATTCGTTTTCGTGTATTTCCAAAGCATATTTATCACGTAGGCGGCTAAGGGCAACACTAGATAATCTTAAATTTATTCCAGTCTGTTGTTCATCTTCTGGTATGATCTCCTCAATTTCTTTTATATTGATGAGTTTAATGATCAATGGCAGTGTAAGTCCTTGAACAACAAGTGTGATAAGTATCGTTATGAAAGTGATAAAGATAATCAGATTGCGATGTGGGAAAGGAGTACCATCATTCATAAGCATTGGGATAGACAACGCAGTTGCGAGGGATACCACTCCACGCATTCCAGCCCAACTGATGACTAACGGGTTCTTCCAACCCGGATTGGGCTCTTTACGCACTTCTGCACTAAGCCATCGAGGTATATGAGTTGCCGGAAATACCCACAGAAATCTGAGCAATATGATAATGCCACTAATTAATAAGCCATATTTTATTCCTTGAGCAATTGAATATTCCCCCAATCCATTGATGATCTCGGGCAGTTCGAGGCCTATCAGAATAAATACAACAGCGTTCATCACAAATATCATGGTTGTCCAAACACCAAGCATATTGATACGTGTAGTGGCAGTGCTGAAAACTTTATGAGATCGGAAGGATAAAAAGAGCCCGCCGCTCACTACAGCCATTACTCCGGAATAGTGAAATTGTTCTGCTGTAAGGAACAGAATGTAGGGTGTCATTACTGTCAATGCCACATCAATTGCAGGTGTTGTAGGTAGAAAACGATGTATGGCATACATTAAATGAGCACCAGCAAGACCCACCACAACACCCATAGTAGCAACTATAATGAATTGGCCGGCAGCGGCCTGAAATGAAAAGGTGCCTGTAAGTATGGCTGCAAGTGCGAAGCGGAAAACAATCAGTGATGAAGCATCATTTACTAGACTTTCCCCTTCAAGAGTGGTTAACACTCTCCTAGGTACTTCCAGACCTTTTAATACAGTCGTTGCGGCCACTGCATCAGGAGGAGATATGATGCCTCCCAGCAGAAAGCCTAATGCTAGAGTAAAGCTGGGAATTATACTGCTTGAAAAGTAAGCCACAAGTGTGCTGGTAAAAAACACAAGTCCGAAAGCAAGCAGCGTGATAGGACGTTTCCATTTCCAGAAGTCTTTCCAGGAAGTATACCAGGCCGCTTCATAAAGCAAAGGTGGCAGGAAAATTAAAAAGACAAGATCTGGTTTTAACTTAATGATAGGAATACCTGGAATAAAACTTATGACTAGCCCTGCCAGTACAAGAAATATTGGATAGGCGATTTTCATCTTTTGTGCCAACATCACAAGGAGAAAAACTGCAAATAAAAGACTGAGTATAAGTAGTAAGTTGTTATGCACTTTAATATTTCTTTAATTACTACGAAATTTATATTAGGTACTCCTCATCAGGTAATAATAGAACCAGAAATAATGACTGGAGATATATTTTGCCTTCTTTGTCTATGCATAATAAGCAGGATTTACACCATCTCCATAGTCTGACTGAAAAATTTTTATATTTAATCCGAAACTGGTAATTAAGGCAGATCCCGTCTCGATAGTCTTGCAGTTATTGGTTAGGCAACATTTTTCCTGAATTCGGTCTGAAAAGAAATCATGGAAGATATTCCTTGAGAACACTGATTCTATAAGCTCATCATATGGAAGGGAGCTTCATATTCCATAGGGTTCCAAATTCAATATCGACAGGATCTGCGGGAAAGGTCCTTCCCTTTAATTTATTGATATTTTCATTTCTTAGAGCAAGAACCCACTTTTAAGGGTTTTTGTTGCTAGATCCAATTTCGACCATGGGATATTATTGCTTTGGCGACAGTGTGCTGCTTACATATTAAAAATTTAAGATCATCTAAGAAATCGCCATGCTGGTCTATTTTGATAGAGATTATGGAAAGAGGAAATGAGAGGCAACTTAATCAGTTAAATCTATCCTTCTAAAAAAAGGAATCAAATTTTAAAAAATGTGAGGTTACCTATCTTCTTTAATTAGAATATATTCCCGTTTTTCAGTAATCCTTATGTCCCAGGATAAATTAAAATTGTTTCTCCAAATTTTGGAGGAAAAGGGTATTCAAATAAGCAAAGAAGATATAAAGACTGTTTCAGAACACACTCGAACCGTTTCAATAGAAAAAGGTACCACTTTTATGAAACAGGGAGTACCTGTTAAAAGACTTTACTTTTTAATTAGCGGAACCGTCAGGCTATATGTTGATCATAGAACACATCAAACAACGATGGATTTTATCTCCTGGAATGAATTTGTTTCAACCTTTGTGTATGTACAGAATGAAGTTCCTTCCGCAGTAGCACTTGATGCATTAACAGATGTAACAGCGCTTTTCTGGGAAAAAGATGATATAATCTTTCTAAAAAAACATACAAAAGTATTTAATGACATTGAGAATGTAATGCTGGATGCTTTACTTCAATGGAACCTGCAAAGGGAAATAGATTTCAGAAACCTTAGTCCTGAAGAACGATATCTAAAGCTTTATGAAATTCAGCCAAGAGTCGTCCAGCAAGTGCCACTGAAATACATTGCTTCTTATCTTGGTATACATCAGGACAGTCTGAGTCGGATCCGAAAAAAAATTATTATGAAACGTGCTTAACTACAAATATTTATCCTGATTGTAACCCCTGAAAATCTGACCAGGGTCAGGATTTAATAAGTTTTTCATATATTACTTTGCTGAAAGTTTATGTTTTCTTTTTAATTTAATTTTTATTCAAATTATACTCTATGAAAATGATTTATAAGGCTATTGCTGTGTGCAATATGCTGATTTTTACCGCAAATGCTCAAGTGTTTAAACCATCGAAAGAAGCGATTTATTATAAAGCTAACGATGAGTGGAAATTGTCAAGTCTTTACCAGTATACATATAATCTATATGGTGATCAGGTAACAAAGATAAACAAGAACGGTAATGAAATTCCGGTCTCTAAAGATTCTCTGGTTTATTCAACCAATAAAGTTATTGAACATTATAGTTATTTGTGGGATCTTAATGCAAAAAAATGGAATCCATCCAGGAAAGAAACTTATTGCTATTTTGAAAACGGAGAATCATGTGGGCATGCTACCTACATTTATTCAAACGGATGGGAGTTAAATTCTGGTTTGGAAAACGTGCAGTCTTATCCTCAGGCGGATGAGGAAGAGATGAAGACGAGAATGTTTGATAGTCGAACTCAAAAATGGAACGATCAGACCAAGTACCTCATAAAATATGACGAACAAAGAAAAGAATTAAGCAGGAGTTATTCTTTTATTGATCCGGATACTAAGCTCTGGACATATTTATCAAGGATCACCTTTGACGGTTGGTTGGATTACGAAAATGAAATTCCAGCAAAAAGAGTAACTGAAAATTACAAGAATAATGTATGGGTAGTGCAGGATTCCAGTGTGTTTGAAGAGTTTCAGGATCTTTGGATCGAGACCAGAAAGATTTATAATCCTGATAAAAGCCTGAAAGAAATACTAAGGATTACTAACTCAAAAGACGGAAATTTCAGAGAGGTCATGAAAGCACAGGGAATAGGTTGGTTGTTGATTTCATCATATGATAAAACTAATCTAAAAGCGACAACAATCTATAATGATTTTGAAGGGGATGAATTAGTTTACAGTGAAAGATCAGAAGATGAATTTGAGAAAGGTAAGGTGGTTCATAGCAAGTATATTGCTTCTGATGGAAGCGGAGAAGTTGTAATGTTTTCTGAAGCGAATAATGAATTAATTTATGATAATCAAGATAACCTTTTGGAAGATATTGTCAGCATAAGATTGGAGCCTTCAGTTGAATACGAAGATTATAAGAAAACAGTATATTCTGAGTTCGTAGAAATTGGTGAAGTTACCGGTATTGTAAATAAAGGAAATAAAGAGTCCGTTATTTATCCAAATCCAGGCAATGGTGTATTTAATATCAAAAGTCTGAAAGCAGGTGATCAAATGGTCGTCTCAAATACGTCAGGTATAACAGTTTTTGAATCTGGATCATTACAAGATAAAGTGGATCTTTCCCATCTGACTTCAGGAGTTTATTTAGTAAAAATCATTAACAATGAAACAGTCATCAGTGACAAACTGGTTATTGAATAAAAGGTAAATAGTGTGTTTTAGCAACAAAGCCAGATTTAAAAGTCTGGCTTTTTGCTTTTCAAAAATCTTCTATTTCGTAGTAGTTAGGTATATATTATTATAAACTATTCAAGCATTTTATAATTTATGCTTAATTATTTCTAATAACAAGAAAAGAATCTTTTTTATCAGTACTACAATCGAATTTTGGTATACTCAGGCTGCAAAAAGATTAATGATCTAAAATAAACAGTATTGATGATTTCAATTTGGGAGCTTGAATTATAATTGTGTTTTTGGGTATGATATTGTTTTTCAGTATTTTGTGTTGTTGGTGGATAATATTCATTCTCCAGTTAAAATTTTTTCTGCAATTTTATAGAACATTTTTAAAAGTCATACGCCCTCTTTGAGGATATGGACGAAAAAGAACTTATTCAGGCCTGTAAACAGCGTTCTATCTTTGCGCAGCGTTTATTGTATACCAGATATGCACCTTTATTGAGAGGTGTATGCATCCGCTATCTAAAAAATTCTGATGATGTAAGCGATGTTTTACAAGAAGGTTTTATAGAGATTTTTAAATGCCTTGATCAGTACAAAGGTGAAGGATCTTTTGTCGGATGGCTTAAGCGGGTCATGATTCATTCTGCTATTGATTTTATAAGAAAGAATAAAAAGTACAGACTGGAGGAGGTCGAAGAAGAAAAAGATTTGGCTGAAGATTCTTTTGACGAAGCCGAATACCTTAAACTGCTCGATATGCCCGGCTATGAAGTACACATGTTAAAAGCTTTGCACAGTCTGCCTGAGATTCTTTCCACTGTGTTCAGCATGTTCTATGTTGACGAGCTCAGTCATAAGGAAATTTCTTCATTGCTTGAAATAGATGAAATTACTTCAAGAACAAGGCTTAACCGTGCAAAGAAATTATTAAAAGAATATTTGTTGAATTTATTAAAATCTACCCAAGACTATGCGCGATCCAATTAAAGACATGTATAAAACAGTCTTTGATGATTATACAGTCAATAAAGACGGAGGTGAGTGGGAGGCTATGGAAAGCCGTATCCAGAAGCAAAATTTTCTTCATTTCAGATGGGCTCAGTTTAATATATATTATGCTGTTTCTATCATAATAACTTTATTTCTTAGTTCTGCTATGGCCGGACATTATTTCTATTCCAATTATATGAAGAAAGGTTCTGTTAGAAATGCTGAGATCGTTCAGCATATTCAAGAGAACAAAACTATAGTCATAAGTGAGACTACAACTAAAACTTCACCAGAAGAGAGAGCTGAAGTAAAGATATCCGAAGTAACTTCTGTTTCTGCTGATCAAAAGCAGAATAAGACTTCTGCCTCTTCATCCTCACAAACTCAGCATGAGGAGAGCATCGCAAAACCAGAGAATAAAATATCGGAACAGGACTTAAATTTTTCCGAAAATATTCCTGCTGAATCAGCAAAAGATCCATTCATCAAGGTTCAGAAAGTTGTGATAGTAAAACAAGATACTATTCATAAAGTGGACACTATTAAAACGAAAGGAAGATTTTGGAAAAGACATTAAAAGTTTTCTACTTCATTCTTTTCATTTGTTTCTTCATGAATTCTTCTGCAATTGCTCAAAGAGATACAGTTGTTGTGTTTGACACGATCTATGAAGTGAAAGAGCCTGTGGTAATTACTCATGAATATTTCAGCTCTTCCGGGAAACAATTAAACAGGCTCAGACTTAGCAAGCTTTACGCCGGAGCAGGATACAGCCGGGATTCCTACAATGACAAGAATATAGAAAGCGGCCATTCCAGAATTGCTTCAATTGGAGGATGTGTTTGGTTGTCTAAAATTTTATTCGTTGAAATTGGATTTAATTATCAGGCAGGAAAGGCAAAAAATCATAGTAATGTGAGTAATAGATTTACCAAAGAATCTAACTATATAGAATATGATACTATAGGAAGTTATATTCATACTGTTGATGGGGTTGCTACTGAAGTTCCTATTGTTGATGAGTTTGTAAGAACTAGGACCGACACTCTAGTTTCCATTGGTCGTGTAGTTTATAATAAAAAAATCAGATCTATAAGCCTTCCGATTTCTTTTGGTTATACGTATTCAATGAATAGGTTTTATTACAGTTTGCTTGCTCAGGTAGCTCCTTCATTTGTTTATGTAAGTGATGATGGAGATGGTAAAGAAAACCGTGAGAAGCAGCTGAAATTAGGTGCTGTTACAGAGTTTGGATTAAAATTGACCGATTCAGTTGCAATTGCTGCACGTTATATGTGGCAGAGTCAATTTCAAAATAAGGTATCAGATAAAGATCTTTCCGGCCAACAACATCAGGTTTCACTTTTAGTAAATTATTTTTTCTAAAACTATAGAACGTTATTAAACTATTATCGCCTTATCAATGAAAACGTTTTCAGTCTAACTTTTTAAACCTTATAAAAAGAAAATCATGAAAAAAATTATATTGATTATATTATTCATTGTAAACGCCTTTTATAGTTATGGTGATTTAGTATACTTACTTGGAGAGAACGATCATAGCGGGATCCACATAGAAATATGGAAGTATGATGGTACATTTGTAGACTCCGCTAAAACAAATGTTTTTGGGAGTTTTGGAATAAAAAACTCTGATACTGGATCTTACTATAAATTAATTGCTTCTAAAGAAGGTTACCATTCCATTACAATAGATTCGGTATGGGCGTCTTATGGCGCATGGTACAATTATGATGAAGGGCCAATCAGAACAATAAATTTTAAGAGAAGTGATGATCCAGTGCTGAGACCAATTAATGACCTGAAAATTCTTAAAGGCTATTTAGATAAAGACCTTTCAGATACCACAGGGTTATATCTTGTAGAAAGTAAGTGCAGGATTGCTAAGGATATTAAAATCGGACCCGGAGTGAAAATTAGTTTCATGAAAGGGGCTTATTTTTATACTGAAAATAAATTCAAAATTTCCTTTGAAGGGACAAAAACTGATTCTGTTAAATTTATCGACTATCCGAGTAATTTTGGAAATATAGAGGGAAATATAGAGGGAAATATCAATTTATTTGGGAATGCTTCTGCTGAATTCTCTTTTTGTCGTTTCAGTTTGATTTTTAAAATTCAGCTAAAAGATAAACAAACAAAATTATCTCTGAAGAACTGCAAAATTCAATATCTGGATCTGTTATCACAGGGTATTGCTGAGATAACAGGTAATTCAATTCAAAGATTAGTAATCAATAAAGAAGATGACTTCCTTTATAATTATTATAATATACCTGAAATTAAAATTGAGAATAACAAGATAAACTCCTTGACTTCTAGTATCATTGATGGGCCTATAGTTTTTAAGGATAATATTTTTACAGGGTCTTTACAAATGGATACCGTACTTTCCAGGCTGAGATTGGAAAGTAATACTATCAAGAGTGGCTTTTTAAATTATCTTAATGGCCTTGACTTAACTTGTAATAAAGTTCTGGGAAATTTTTCAGTTTCAAGTTATACAACAGTAGGAGGAATTGTAATTACAGACAATGCCTTTGTCTCCGAGTCAGGTGATATCATTGTTCAAAATGATCTGGCAGGAATAGAGGTCAAAAATAATTATTTTTCTATGAAAAGTGGGAAACTAAAGATAAGACCAGGAGATTATCAATGGGTGAGTACACAGACTACATTATTTGAAGGTAATACAGTTTCAGGTGATGTGATATTTTTAAATGATTCAGAAAATATCACGAGGGGCGTATCTTTGTTTCGGAATGTATTTGGAGGAGAAGTGATGGCTGGAGAAATAAATCTGGAACATAATGAAAATCTCTTCCAAAAAGATGTCTGGTGTTTTTGCAATGCCACAGCTGAGTTTACAAATACTTTGGGATATAAAGTAGACAGATATAATAATATCTATAGCAAAAGTATTGCTTTTATCAGTGATACCCTACCTTTCTTAAAAGAATCTGTTGAAGGCTTTGAGCGTCGTCTTGGGGTTAAACTTGAAAGCTCTTGTTTATTTGAGTATTATAAAAATGCAATGGTGTTTTCTGATAATCATAGTATTTCAGGGAAAATTTCTTCTGAAGCTCCTGACTTTACTCTAGCCTACGTAGCCGCTATCAATAAGAAGGACGGAAAGACTTCAATCCAAAAAACAAATAGTGATGGAACATATAGTATTAAGGGATTAAAGAAAGGAGAGTATTTACTTTATGCAATACCTCGTGACACTGGATACTTTGCAAATGATAGGTATGTGACTACAACCCTTCAAAATGATTATTTTCCAACTTATTTTTTAAATAAGTTGGATTCCCAAATAGCCAATAAACTAATTTTAACCGGAGAGATTACAGAAGCAAATATATCTTTGATCAAAAACACACAAGTCAATAATGCAAATGATGTTGTCATAGGAACGATCTTATATAAGGACACGGCATTCAGTGATGCTGGTACAGATTGGATGGGCCCTTCAATAGGGGATAATCCTTTCTTTGCTCCTGATACCAAATATTATGCTTGTCAGAACCTGATACTTTATGCAGTAAATGAAGACGGTATGATTGTAAATTGGGCTAAAACAAATAGCGGAGGTGGATTTATTTTTAAAAATCTTCCCGCTGGGAAATTCAAAATCAAAGCACAGCGATTTGGATTTCATCTTGAAAATGAAGAAACTTTTATTGTAGAGCCTGGTATGACTGCAGTTGTAGGTTATCTTGTAAAAAATGATGTGAATCAAACTACCTCTATTTTTCCGGTTATAAATGAAAGTACGAATAATGTTGCACCAAATCCTTTTCAGGAGAGGTTTATCTTGAGAGGTATGGTTAATGATGAAGAGATTAATGTTTATGATGTGATGGGTAAGCTTATGTTTAATCAAATAACTCATGGTGAGGAATCACTTTTAATTGATGGTTCTTCATGGCCAGCTGGAATGTATATTGTGAAATCTGCAGATAAGATCAATAAAATAATAAAAGAATAATACCTGGCGAGAATAAGATATTTGCTCAAAATACAAGAAGCTGATTCAATATGAATCAGCCTCTTGTATTTTTTATATAAACTATTCTCCGCTCTTTTCCTGAGCTTCTCTGTTATTCTGAGGATAGTTGATGGTAATGTTGTTGAGCTTGCCGGTAAATTTAAACGGAGATTTATATTTATCCGCTACAGGTGTGAGCTGATCTCTTCCGACATCAATACCTTCATCATAAGCAAAGATATAAGCATGAACAGGAGTAATGTCCATTTCTCCAACTTTCTGATTATTGATATAAAGGATTTCTTTACCTGCAGGTTCTACAGTATTTTTCGGGTGAACCTTTGGCATTTTTCACTATAGGCTCTGCTTTATAAGGCTGAGATTCCGGAAGTATTTTGCCTAACTTGCCGTTCCATTGTTGTGTGAGATCGTATGTGCATGCAATCCTTGTGAAAAAAATCCAAGCAAGACAGAGAAGAGTATAGATTTATTATCAATGTAAAATTGTTTTTAATGGGTTAATAAAACTGGTAAAAGAAATTCTGATTCACTTGGTGGTAGGAAAGTGAGAAGTATTATGCAATTCTCATTCAGCAAGCAGGTGGTTGACTGATGGTTATAAAACCTTTTAACTGGTGGCGAACAAAAATAGATCGTATTCAACTATTTGCAAATATTCATTAAAAGAAATCGGGCAGCGTATCAATAAATATTCAATGAAGTTTATTTTACAAATTTAGTTCAGCGTTTTTTTATCATTCCCGGATTGATTAATTTCAATAAATTGATTTTAAATGAAACAGCTTTTCATAATTTTTCTTTCAGTCTTTACAATCTCCTGCCAAAGTCAGAATAAATTAAAGCTTGAAGAATTGGAGACTATTCCAGGTTTGTATTCAACTATTGTTCTTCAGAATGATACTGTAGCATTCAGAAAGTTTTATAACGGAAAGGATGACGATACCTATTTTCATATTCATTCCGAAACGAAAAGCATCATGGCCTTACTTATAGGTATTGCTATTGATAAGGGTTATATAAAAAATGTAGACCAATTTATATCAGACTTTTATCCAGTAATTCTGGATGATACCTCAATGCTGAAAAAGCAAATAACGATCAGACATCTTCTTAATCAAAACTCCGGACTTGCAGCTATTGAATGGCCTAATGCAATGTGTGACCAATGGCTCAATAGTCCGAATCCATCCTTGTTTCTATTGTCATTGCCGATGGATGCTGTTCCGGGAAGCAAATATTCTTACAGTACGCCTGCTTCACATTTGTTATCAGGGATTATTACAAAGGCAAGTGGTATGGAAACTGCTTACTTTGCTGATAAATACTTACTCAATCCTTTAGGGATTACAGATCATAAATGGGTTAAACTGCGTGATGGTTTCTATGACGGAGGAGGCACTGCTGTTCAGTTCAAGACAGACGACATGCTTAAGATCGCCAGACTTATTTTAAATAAAGGAACACACAAAGGTAAGGTTTTGATCTCTCAGAAGTATTTAGAGCAGGTCTTTTCAAAAGATAAAAAGATAAAAGCTCCATGGGGATTGAAAAACTCTAATTATAATTTTTGCTGGTACACAACAGAGTATGAAAGTTATGAAGTAAGATATGCTATTGGCTATGGTGGGCAGTTTATCTTTATCATACCGGCTTTAAATACGGCTATAGCAGTGAACCATGATACGAGAGTATCTAACCCCAACAGACAATCGGATGTGTTTCTGGAGAAAAGTTTTCCAGTGATATTTAAAAAAGTGCTGGCGGCATCAGGAAGAAGGACAAGTGAGGGGGAATAGTTATTTTAAGATAATCATGTTCAATCGAATTATAGGTTGTTTATTGTTTGTAATAATGGCTGCTTGTTCTGCTAAGAAGGACAAAGTTATAAAGCCTGATCAAAGGAGTTTTTTGCTTGTCAATCTTAATCAGGAATTTCCTGTAATCAATTTCCCTTTAACGTTTAGTAATAATGATTCTCTTGGTCTTAGATGTATTGAGTGTGAGCAATATCCTTTGGGAAAGAAAATTAAAGAAGTGTCTTCCGAAATAAAAAGAATCTACATCAACTCAATATATGTAAGTAATGAGAATAAAAATATCACCTTTCGCACTTTAGGAATGGGACCTTCATATTCTTTTAATTATGATAGCAATTATAGAAGATCGAGTGAAAATGTCATTTCCTGTGGAGATTGGGAAATATCTTACAGTTATAAGGATAGTTCTGATAAAATTTACCAATACTCAATTGTTGATGACACTAAACCGAATACTACAATATTCTATCTTGATTCACTTGGAAGAGTTGCAGCAGCGGAAGGTTTAGAGTATGGAGATTTATTCAAAAGTTTCTTTACCAAAAAAGTGTTTTATTCAGGATCGGGTTCCATACCTGATTCCATTATCAGCCATATAAAAAGGAGAGAGAAAATAAACGAAAAAAGAAAGGAGATCTTTTATTTTACTGATAATAAGGTTGACTCAATTCGGTTAGAATGGGAGAGTTATTCATATTCAACAGGCCTGATAACTTTGGTTAACCGTTTCGATGAACAGGAAATGTTAGTAAGCAGAACGATCTTGTGGCCTTCGGGAGAATCGGAATCATTTGTAGTTGAGAAGATCTCTAGAAAGTGGTAAACCTATAAAGGTAGGGTTCCATTTGTCTTCGGTTTTAGCGGTAAGTTGTAGCAAGTGAATACTTAGGATAAAGGATGTGGGACATATATGAAAATAAAACACAATATTATGGAATTGAATATCGGTGGGATAATAATAAGTAATAAGATATTTCATGAAAGAGAGAGTCCAACTTGGATGTATAGAGAAATACCTTTAGAAGATGGAGACAGTGGATGGAGAATATTTTCAGGCAATGAATCAGATGAATCTTTAAAAGATTCATCAAATTTCGTGATAGTTTCATCAGATTATATAATATCAATAGATGATGATATTAAAGTTAACTTATTAGCTCCTGTTGGATCTTCATTTGAAAGAAATTTATCAAACATGAAATGGTCACCAGTTAAAATTGCTGGAGAAGATTATGAACCCTAACAGCTCTTTTGAAGGTCGAAGTCAAACAGACTTCAAAACTGCTATGAAGTTGAAAAATCGAGCCTATTCGAGTTCATCTTGAAGAATAAATAAAGACCCGAAGGTTAGGCTCTTCGGGCCTTTTATTTAAAAATATTCATTTTATTATTTATACCTAAACCGGTACCCCCATTTTCTTAGCAATATCTTTAAATAAATCCTCATCTATACCGTCAGCCCCTGGAGCACTTAATTGAGGTTCTTCCTCCAAATCAGGAACTGGCCCGCCTTCCGGAGCTCCAAATATCACTTCTAATGGTTTTCCATCTTCTGGATGTGGACCGTTAAATATCACTCCCGCTTTTTGATAGTCGTCTTTACTAAAGGTATATAATTTTAAATGCAGGTTGTTTTTTTCAAACTTAACAGCTTCTGGAAATGCCTTATTGCTGAGCTCCGGAACGGGAACAAGCTTGGTCACTTCTACACCTGTTAAATATTCTAATGCTCTCGCATATGCTACCACATGCACACCACCGCGTACCAGCAGATAACCTACCATTTCCCTGGCAGTCGGATCACTTACCATTTCATAAGCTCTCATTTTATTCGCCCTTGCTCCACACTCAAGAAAAAAATTGTGCAGCAAATCAAGTTTCAGGTTACCACTGCTGAATACATTTGATCCTGACCAGAAGTCGCCCATAGAATCCATTGGCAGAGCTGTCTGTCCGCTGGCAATAAAATGTCTTGTATTTCTTGAATTAGTTCCGTTCTGTAAGGGAGCAATTACAGGATCTAAACCCCGTTTGGTGGTGCCTGTAAGCAACAAGTTTATGGCATAAGAAACTACTTCAATATGACCATATTCTTCTCCTGCTATGCTGCATATAAGATCGTAAAACGGTCTTAGTCTTTTTCTGCCACGGAAATTAAAAGATTGGTAGGTGTAATTCATGAGAGTAGACATCTCTCCAAACTTTCCGCCCAGAAGCTCTTGGATCGCAGCAGCATCGTTGGGAGAAGGATTATTGGGAGTAGGCAACTCTATCGGAAGTCTGTCCATTTTTAGGATCATAGTTCGTTGGGGTTAAGTGAAACATAAAAAGTAAACTGGATGCCTTCGTTTAGGTTTAAATGGAAAAAGTAAGGGCAAAGGGAGGATTTTACTCTGGTTTAAGTAAACTATTGGCTTAGGTTATTTTTTGCGGTTTTAAAATTGTTCTAGTCATATGAGGACAAGATATTAATTCCAGAAGACAGGAAGAGTTTAACTAAGACTTCAAGCGTTGAAACATTCAAGTGTACCCCAAGTTAAAATATCGTTAGTAATAATTTCTTTAAAAATAGAGAGGGGGGTAGCTTTATTCACGGAGAAGCTTGATAATCCATGATTGAATATACAACACTTCTCATCATTATGTTTTATTTATTCAACCTAAACTTACCAGCTATGATTCAAAAACTACTTTTATTTACCTTATTCTTTGTGACAATTCATATTTCAATGGCTCAGCCTCAAAAGCTTGCCAATGTTGCATCAAGTGCGGGACAGCACTTCAAAATAAACTCCACCGTTCTTTTCTCAGATCATAACCTTTGGAAAACAGATGGAACACCTGGCTCTACCCTCAAATTAACATCATTTGGAATTCAGAATCAGGTCAGGGAGCAGATAGCTTCGGGTAATGTCCTATATTTCACAGTTGATGGAAATGGGGGATATATAAATCAATTATGGAAATCTGATGGCACAGTTTCTGGCACGGTGCCTGTGAAAATATTCACCCCGGCAAATGAAAATTCAATTAGCAACCTCTGTTACTGGAATGGAACTACCTATTTTATGGTTCAGGACCGTCTTTATAAAACTGACGGCACTGAGGCAGGTACAATTCAAATTAAAGATTTGGGTCTTACCTCTTTGACTGGTACCGCAGATGCATTATTCTATATAAAAAATACTCTGTTTATTGAATATCAGAATCAATTATGGAAAAGTGATGGAACAACATCAGGCACAACATATTTACAATCTTTTGATTATATGAACTACCTTAATTCTTTTAGTGATTATGCCATGCTTGAAATTATAGATTCAGCTCATGGAAGAGAGCCCTGGAAACTTGATGAAGCCGGGAATATTCAACTTATTAAAGATATTAATCCAGGCCCGACGGGTTCTGTAGGCTGGGGCTATAGTAATTCCGGTTGTGAGTTTAATGGATACTACTATTTTTCGGTTTCAAATCCTCACAGACTCTTTAGAACCGATGGCACAGAAGCTGGTACGACAGAATATATGGATGGCATCGTTGATGTAAGACCTTTGAACGACAAACTCTACATTTTTAGTAACAATGAACTATGGAGAACAGACGGAACATCATCTCCTCAACTTGTCAGAGCATTTGATAAAGTCCTGGGTACATACTGCACAATAGGTGATTTAATAGTTACTTCAGAAGGTGGGAAAAAACTGTGGGTATTTAACAGCAATAATGATTCATTTAAGTTCATTACAGAATATCCGGATACTGATACAGATACTTTAAGAATGCCTGATATCGGCAGTATAATTCCTGTAGGAAATGATGTTTATTTTACGCTTCAGACTGAAGAGATAAAATTTGAAGAGTTCGAAGACGATTACAGTAATACCTTCTATGAATTCTTTAAATATTCCCCCTTTCAATCAGGTGTAACCTCCTTTATTCTTGTAGATGCTTCAACCGGGACCGACATTCGACCTCTTAAATCAGTGGATACCGTTTACACAGATGAAGCTGTAACGATCCAGGCATATACATTTGGCTCTGATTTTACTTCAGTGGAATTTTATCTTAATAATGTACTCTATAAAACTACCTCTATAGAACCTTATACCCTTGGTGATTATACCTCAGGGGACTTCCTGCAATGGCTAAAAGAAGAAGGTATATATAAGATTAAAGCACTTACTGTAAGCGATAGTAATACATTATCTACTACGGCTATGCTTCATGTTGTAAATAGGGAAGTCGCCACTATTAATAATCTTAATAAGGGACATTCTAAAATAGAGATTTACCCTAATCCAGTTACGGATTGTATGTCAATCAAGATTGATGATATTGATGAAGCAGCTTTCATTACTATTGCTGATCTGAATGGAAGGGAATTCTATACAGGAAAAAGACCAATAAACTCCAATGGTATCATTGAAACGGACTTATCAGGATTACCTTTGGAATCAGGAATCTATATCGTAAAAGTTACTACAGAATCCGGAATGCGTATTTCCAAAGTAGTAAAAAATAAATGGGACTGAAGCTTTGAAGGATTAGTACCATCTTTATATTTCAAATATGGAGGTGACTAGTAATTAACTAGTTCAACTGATTTCTTCGCTTTAAGCGAAGAAATCAGTTGATTAATAGGATTTTTGAAGGTCAATTTTTTATTGGTGTCAGGTCTTTCCTGACACAGCTAAGAGTTACCAAAAGTATATTCAATTACTATTCGATCGAACTTAGTGTCGGATCGAAAGATCAGACACCGCAGAAGATGTTAAAAATATTTTGGAAGAATCAGGTGTTAGCACCAGTGTCTGTATCTTTTTACTAATCTCAATAAAGCCTGGCCTTTTCATCACTTCGGCTTGCATGCAATCGTTTTTTAGCTGTGTAAAGTTCTTGACTATTGGCAATTCAGCATCAGTAGAGTTGATATGATTCAATAAATCATCCAATAAACAGCCAAATGCTCTTACTTCCAGGCGTTCCAATGCAGGTGCTACTTCAGAGTTTATGTCATATGAAACTCCTGCACCAAAGTCACCCAAAAGGGCGTGGGCTTCGTGGTCTATCAATATATTGTGAGCATAGAAGTCTCCATGCATTAGACCTCGGGTATGAAGATGCGTGCAAACAGAAGCCATACCAGCAGCAATATTCACCAGTGCATTTAATGAAAACCTTGTTCCTTGGGCATAATTATCTCTGGTACAGGATTCATAGCTTGGGGGCCCGGCAAGGTTGGTATAGCGGGAAGGAATAAGTCCCAGCACCAAACCCTGTTTTTGTTCGGGATGATGGTATATTTTACCCAATACCTGTGCCAGGTTCGGGTGTGTGTCAGCCGCTATAGTCGCCTTCATCTCGTCCGAAGGCAAACCATCGCTGGTTACTTCTCCTTTAAATATTTTTACGGCTACTTCCATAGGAGGCTGTTTTTGCCAGACAGCTTTCGAGATATTGCCAGAAGCTCCCTCACCTAGCTGCTCTTTTATTTCAAGGTCTTCCCAATCGATTTCTGTCAGATGATCATCTCGTTGGCTTTCCTGGCAACATGGATTGCCCGCAAAACCCAGCCATGATAGTTTTGGCAGGCTAAGTAACCACGAAGGCAATGCTTCGATACGGTTAGCCGAAATACGAAGTAATTCAATATTCTTACAATTGGCCATTTCGATAGGCAATTCTTTCAAGCGGTTGCCTGCCAACATACATTTCTGCAAATGAGTACATTTTCCAATAGAAGCTGGAATAGACTCTATTTTATTATTTGTCAGGATTAGCCAACGCAAATGGGGAGAAAGCGCTTCAGCAGGAATGCTAACAATCTGGTTGGCTTTAAAACCGACCATTTCCAAATGTGGGCAATTGGCTAAAACTGTTGGATATTGGGTAAAATAGTTGTCAGAAAAGAACGCAATCTTTAGATTTTTCAAGCGACCAAAATCATCTGGCAAACTGGAAAGTTTGTTGCCTGACAAATCAAGAATCTCCAGCGTATCAGCTAATTCGAATATTTCGGAAGGGAATTCTGAAAGACCACAGGAGAGTTTGATGCTTTTGGCTCCTTGTAGTTGGCCTGATTGTAATTGTTGAAGTGTTTGCATTAAAACCGTAATAAAGAATAGAAAAAGGTCTGTATTTAGAGAATATCCTTTTTCGGATTGTGAATATATTCTTTCCTAATCACTCTGCCAAAAGTGTACTGGCCTATATTGTTAAGTTCGTTTAGGACTCGTTGAAGAGGGGCCACTATTTTTTATGTTGAAAAAATAAGAGTTATAGTCCAATATATTGTATCGGGATTTTTTACGCATGTGTCGATAAATACTTTTAACAAAAATTTA
This sequence comes from Sporocytophaga myxococcoides, assembly GCF_000775915.1. Taxonomy (NCBI): domain Bacteria; kingdom Pseudomonadati; phylum Bacteroidota; class Cytophagia; order Cytophagales; family Cytophagaceae; genus Sporocytophaga; species Sporocytophaga myxococcoides. The sequence continues at coordinate 128,716 of NZ_BBLT01000009.1, read as the reverse complement.
AAATTGTTAGATTAGTGGTAAAAGAAAACGTATAGCCATGTGGCGGATATTCAAATGTTGCATGCCATTTAAATCAATCCACATGAGAAATTTAATTAGCAATTATTTTGGAGTATTATTAGGAAGCACTTATGCTTTGATTTTAAGACTTGTTTTTCATTTTCCATTAGGCGATGAAAATGGTGCAGGAAGATTTGATTTTTATGATTTATTCTCAATTGCATTTGTTTGGATCACTCCAATTATCATAGGAATAATACCGATGATATTTGCATCAAACGATCAATTAAAATCAATATCATACAGAATTTGGAAACCAGTAATATCAGTATTTATATTCTTTGTCATAACATTTATAACAAGAATTGAAGATTTGATATGCATTATTGTCATTTCTTTTCCATTTTTATTAGGTGCAATGATGGGTGGACTAATATTTGGAAAAGCTTTGGAAAAATACCGAAAGAACAAAGGAATAATGCTTTCAATTGTCATGATTCCATTCATCATTTCTCCTTTAGAAAAAAGCTTACCTACTCCACAAAACACTTTTACGATAAAGACTTCAAAATTAATAAATTCTAACCCTAATAACATTTGGAATAATATAATACGGGTAAGGAAAATAGAACAAGAAGAATATACCAGAGGATTTTTTAATTATGCAGGTATACCTAGACCATTATGGGCAGAGCTAGACAAAGATGAATTAGGAGCTACAAGAATTGGGCATTTTGAAGGAGGATTAATCTTTAAAGAGACTGTGATAACTTGGGAAAAGAATAAAAAAATTGCCTTTAAAATTCAAGTAATTCCCTCTTCATTAAGACCGACAGTTTTTGATGAACATATCTTGAAAGGAAATCATTTTAAATTTCTAAACGCCAGTTATGAATTAAAACAGATTAATGATAATAAAACTGAGTTAATACTTTCATCTTCATACCAGCTAGACACTAAGATTAATGGGTACGCATCTTTTTGGGGAAATGAAATGTTGACAGATTTCCAAGAAAGACTTTTAGATGTAATTCAAAATCGTTGCGAAAACGTTAATTAAAACAACGGCATAATTACATTTTTCTTTTACTCAAATGCATTGAGTGCAGAAAACTAAACCGAAAACATTCATGAAAAAAATAATTCTCCTTTTGATACTTTTTACATTAAGTTTTAATTTGAAAACTTTTGGGCAGTAGGTATGGACAATGGGTCCTATGTTGCACTATAACTTTGGAGGTGAAAAGAGGCATTTTTCATGGGCAATAGAAATAGCTTATTGGAATGTGAAAAATGTCCCGTACAGCATAGACGGAGGTCTTGAGTTTAGTAAGAAACGGATAAGACTTTACAGCGAAGTACAAACAGGAATAGGGGGTACAGGTTTATCTGTTGGTCCTGTTTTAGAAATTAACAAAGCTGAACATAAAGCAAGTTTAGGATTTCAAACTACTTTCTGGATGAACTATTTTATTGGTGTTGATTATAGATACAGACGAATTGATAAAACTAATTTTAATTGTGCAGGAATTTATGGGAAACTTCCTTTTGCAACAAAAGATATGAATTCATCAGATGGCAATAGCCACCACGACTTCGACTGGGATTAGAATTTTGGTCAGATTTATAACTACGGACTTATTGTGGTGTCAGGTTTTCCTGACACAGCTGAGAGTTACCAGGTATATCAAATTTTATTCTATTAATTTAGTGTGGGATCGAAAGATCCGACACCACAAAAAAACCGCTCTCATTTGTGGGCAGAGGTATAAGGGTGGAAGAGTTTAGTTGTTAACTAATCTATTTCTATTAATTTTTGACGCCACTTTAAGCTCAATGTAAACAAGTCCACATATAACTGTTGTTTCCACTAAGAAGTAAATGAAACCACCAATTGAAAGCTTTGGGAAATAAACTAATAGAAGGCCAATGTCAAAAACAGTAAAGTAAGTTTGAAATACCAATTACTCTTATGAACGATGCCCAGTTTTCTTTTAAGAAAAAGTAACAAGCAATTGAATAAATAGAAAAGCAAACAGCGATTACTGAAAGGTAAGTCAATACTGTTATTGGCATTCCAATGTATTTATTAAAATTTCTCAATACAACAAATAGAAAAAATGCAGTAAGCATAGCTCCCATACTGTCAATTAAGAAAAGTGTCTTAGGCTTTTCTGTTAAATAATTTATAATGTCATTTATGTTTTTAATCATTTATAATGGAATTTGATCGCGTTTAATGATTATTAAATGTGGATCAATTCTACATAATAAAAATATTTACCTCACCCATCCAACCTCTCTCCACAAACCTTCTCCACCAGTTCTCTCAGCACAGCAACACGTTCATTCAGATATTCCAGATCCTCTTTACCTATTGAATAATTCTTTTTGTATCTCGAATCAATATAAGCCTTCTTTAGCAGCTTTAACCGCTCATCTTTTTCAGGTGTATCACGGGGAAATACTTTTTTGAATTCTTCATTGATTGTTTCAGCCTGGCTGCCTAGTTCTTCTATGTCGTGGATCTTTGCTTTGTAGCCAGTAAAGACGAGTAGTAGAGCTGTATAATATCTTTCAGTAGCCTGATGAAGTAGGAATGCGGCCTCATTATATTTTCCGGTTGAAAAATAAAAAGTAAAGCCGTCAATGAAGTTATTGGAACTCTCAAACCAGCGATCATATTCCTCTTTCGCTCTTTGCTTCACCTTTTCAGGATCAATAGAAGCAGGAAGCACCAACGGCGTAGGGCCGTTTCTGCCATTATCATACAGAAGAACACCTTCCTTTACAACATCAGTAAAAAAGTAGCTTCCATATGAGAGTTCGTTTTTTACATAACCATAACTATGATGGATAAGGTTAACAGAAGCAGATGTAGACATTTCCTTCACAAGTCTTTCTGTCTCCCTCCATTTATCGGATAGTTCCTGGTTCAGTTTGGTTTCAGTAAGAACAAGAATATCGTAGTCGCTTTTATATTCGTAGGTGATGCCGTCTTCTGAATAGCGGTCCTCAACCCAATTGCCACGGGCATAAGAGCCAAACAGAATAACAAAATCAGGAAGCATCTTTTCAACTATAAGATCACTAATGACTTTTAACTCTTCCTTTTTTAGTTCTGGCAGATGTTCCAAGTTGGTCTTCAAGCTATCAATAGATTTTTATGGAAACACAATTTACCTAAAAGGAAAAACAATTACAATAAGACGATAATTATTGGTAAGGAAAATGGGAAAGGAGGGAGTGAGTGTAAATGGAAGGTAACAACCTGTCAGTTAATAAGCTGGATTAGTCCAACTGATGCCTTCGCTTTAAGCGAAGGCATCAGAATATAAAAAAAGGATATCCTTGTCATTTACGAATGACCATAGATTATAGCCTCGTGTTGTCAGAAAGTTTTATTCTTCCTACAATTCTTGCAATTTTTATAAATTCATCTGATTGAATAAAATCAATTGAGTTCTTTAAATTTTTTTTATCAATATCAGTCTCATTACACTTTTCATTAAATATTGCTCGTTTTAATCCAATCAAAATTTTTTCCTCTAATGATGATCTTATTCCAACTCGTTTTCCATTAAGATAAATTGATCCGGGAAATCTTTGGGAATCTTTCTTCATCAACTGGGCTCTCTGAACTATCTCAACTTCTAATCCTTTATTATCTTTAGTCTCACAGTAGAAAGTGATTGTGCCACCATCCATCCAAGCTGTCAATTCATTTATAAGTATTCCTCCGGAAAAATCTATAGGACTATCTGTAATTTCTTCTTCCATAATTGCTCACCGCTTGTTTATTTACTCTCCAAGTGAGGTGCATATTTTTTATTATCTCTATTAAAATATTCATTTACGGAATAAAATGCTAAGATGGCCGAATATCTGATTCTGGAATTAATCACAGCTCTGTCATTTGATTTTGAGTCTTTAATTATTATCTCAAAACTCAGAATTTCAAACTTTATACCTCTATTGGATGCGCAACTAGCTTGATTCAACTGATGCCTTGGCTTCAAGCGAAGGCATCAGTTTTTAAGTTTGCCGATGAATTAGAGAATATAAAACAGAATTATCTAAGGATCATCAACTCTCAACTATTCTCATTAATAATTTTAAACAACTGTTCCTTATACATTTCTCCTACAGGCAGCTCTAATCCTGCTATTCTGACCATGTTCTTCTGAACGGCTTCAATCTTTTTTAATGATATGATATAGGATTTGTGTATTCTTAGAAAGTCATTGGTAAGCTTGCTTTCAATCGACTTCATATTCTGATGAGCAAAGATGGGTTTTGTTCCGGCGAATATTTTAACGTAGTCCTTTAAGCCTTCTATGTATATGATATCATCCAGATTTATTTTTACCAACTGATAATCTGACTTTACAAATATGTAGTCTTTTAAAGGATTTTGGTCCGTAGTGTTTCTTTGAAGAGAGAGTAAATCTTTTACTTTATTGACGGCCTTTAAAAACCTTTCAAAGGGGATAGGTTTTAAAAGATAATCGGCTACATCTAACTCATATCCTTCCAAAGCATACTTTTGATAAGCTGTGGTAAATATTACTACAGGAGGATTTGGCAAGGCCTTCAGAAGCTGAATTCCTGAGAGCTCAGACATTTGTATATCTAAGAATAACAGGTCAACCGTATTTTTATTCAATACATCCAGTGCTTCCAATGGATTGGTATAACGGCCTTCAAGTTTCAGTTCCGGAAGCTTGGATATATAATTTTCAATGATGTCAAGTGCCAGAGGCTCATCATCTATAGCGATGCAACGAATCATGAACGTAAATTAATTTTTAAGTCAACAATAAAAAGTTCATTCTGATCATTCAACTTTAGGTTGTATCTCAGCGGATATAGAAGATCGAGCCGTCTCTGTATATTTACGAGACCAATACCGGATGAACTATCCTTTTCTTTATTCTTGTCAAATGAATTTTCAACTTTTAAGGATAATTCTTGGTCCTTCAGTTCAATCAGGATCTTTATTACGGATTTTTTTGAATAACTGATACCATGTTTGAAGGCATTTTCAATAAAGGGAATCAGCAGCATAGGAGCGATCTCTTTCGTTTGAAAGTTGCCATTTGTATTATACTCAATTGTAACTTCATTGCTGAAACGCATCTTTTGAAGTTCAATATAATCATTGATATAATCAATTTCCTTATCCAGGTTTACCGAGGTCTCATTGGTTTCATAGAGCATGTATCTGAGCAGGTGAGATAGCTTTAAAATCGCTTCAGAAGCCTTTGGTGTATTGCTTAATGATAAGCTATAAATATTGTTAAGTGTATTAAACAAGAAATGAGGACTCACCTGTGACTTTAAAAAAGAAAGTTCAGAAACAAGGGTTTGATTCTCAAGTTCATTTCTTTTGCGTTCACTGGTAAAATAATCATAGAGTAAACGATAACTGGTACTTAGAGCGAGTATAAATATTGCCGAGAAGAACGGTCTTGTAGACTTTCTTATCGGATTGTCCTGAGGGCGGGGGTATTGCTTCCTGGAAGTTTTGTCGGGTCTGGTAGATTTTATTTTTGTGACTTCATGCACATTAAGATATCTTGATGAAAAAACGTCTGCCGAGACAATAATGCTGATTATGAAAAACACTGAAGACAGGTATAAAACGATACGACCTTTTGTCAGGATTTTGGGGATCAAAAAGTCACTGTTCAGATAAAAGAATAGTATCAGAAGCGAAGTATTGAAAAGGATTTTCAGCAGAATATTTTCCTGTACCGGAATTCCAAGGAAAAACGGATAAAGGATAAATATTGTCCACCAAATGATATGAAGAAAAATTTTGAAATAATTTCTCTTGAAAAGAACCTCTTTCATGGATATTGAATTATTCATTATCCAAATTTATAAAGGTTTTCCGACAAGCGGCAGATTTATATACGAGACGGAAATTTTTGTATACCAATTGATTTTTGAGCTCAGCAATTTACATTTCAAATCTTCCAGGCTCAATTCCGGTGATGTCTCCAAAAGGTACGTCGACGTATGTTGTATTCGGGAGTAAAATAAACAAATGTGAATATTCCTGAGAGTCAGGTTTGTTCTTGAAGCCAACTAGCTGCCCCTGGTAATGATGATTATCTTTGGTAATGACAATAACCTCTTTTCCTCGGTAATTATTTATTTCTCCAGAGTCCATAGGATATTTTTTTGTTACAGATTCTAAACAATTTACTAATAAAATTGTTCCATTAGGGTAGAGAATATTTCAGTCTGGGAGTAATGTTTTGATTGTCAGTGTTTTTTTAGCTTAATAAGCAGCATAATGGATAAATCTCGTTAATTCCCGTGCTTATAGTAAAAGGACTTAAGCTTCCAGTACCATCATCATTTGAAGCATATAATTTCCCTTTTTCTTCAATGAAAACAGAATATTGAGCAGGAGGGAAGCTGAAGTTGGAAAAATCCTTCGTCATCAGTAATGGTTGTTGTTATTATGTTGGTGTTTACTTTTTTATAATAAGGCTCATAGCCTTCCACATCTTGTTTTCGGGATATTCATATACCCTTATTTTGCGTCTCACAGGGTAAGTTTTGCAGCTATTTCCACCTAACTTGGGCATACAATCTCCTTCAGTAAGTGTTAAGGCTCCATAAATACTTCTGTTAATGATCACCTTACCTTGGTTGTGGATTCTAAGTTCATCGATTCTATTAGTCCATAAACTGTAAATGGAAGGGTCTTTTTTGCATGATACGATAGAAAAAAGTACTAATGAGAGAATAGTTAGATTTAATGCTTTTATAAAAATAAGTTTAATCCAATATGTAATTCAGTTGAAAAAATAAAGGATTGGTATTGATTGCCATCTGTAGAGATGCCATGTCTGGCGTCTCAAAAATTTAGATAATGAGCGACAATGGAAATGATGAGGAAAAAAATCTTTATTCAATATTCAAAAAAAAAGATATTGTTCATTGATGGAGGTCCATGCCTGTATCTATGAAATTCTGATAATGAATCTGATAATGAACAATGGTAAAAATTTGAAGATAGTAATAATATTTATTTTATATCCTGAGAAATAGTATGTCTTGTCCGTGATGGATAGAGAGACGTCAGCATGGTGTCTCTACGAACTTAATTCTTTGGTCATAATGGCAGTAGCTAATCTTATTTTATGATATTCATATTTGCCATTTAGGTGTTCAAATACAGGCTTTAGCTGATTTTTATCCATTCCCACAATATTGATTGCTTGGGTAATTTCAGTCAATTCGGTATTGGTAATGTATTTCTTTAAATCAATATCGTAACCTTTCTCAAAAAGATAAGCAAGGTGTGAAAAGATGGTAACCTGACTTAAATTACGTCTTGCAGAAATTTCTTCGATGCTGAGATTTTGTTTCAGCATTTCAAAAGTAAGAACATACGTACTTCCTTTTATTTTAGGGCCTTGTCCGGCCTCTTCCTGTACAAAAGAAATGATCTCGTTTAAAAACTCATGCCCATATCTTCTGAACTTCTCTTCTCCAATACCCTGAATACCTTTGAGTTCAAGCGGACTAACCGGCTTCCTTGCAACAAGTTCAGATAGTGTGGCATCATTAAAGATGATATAAGCCGGAACAGCCATCGCATCTGCAAGACCTTTGCGAAGCTTTTTAAGTCTTTCAAACAGTCGCTCATCTCTAAGTTCCTTGTCAGATTTCTCATTATTCTTTTCACTCATTTCAGCCATCTTCTCAGCCATAGGTCTGAATTTTACAAGTGATACAGAACTTTCTCCTTTGAGAACAGACTTGCTTTTTTCATTGATTTTAAATGAATGACCATCATCGTATGCAATGTCTATTACACCCATATTCAGCATTTGCATGATGTATTCGCTCCATTCTTCGTATCTTAGGTCTTTTCCAGCTCCGAAAGTTTTCATTTGCTGATAACCTTTTTCCAAAACGTTTTTATTCATTGAACCCCTAAGAATGTCAATGAGCATTCCCAGGGCTATTTTTTCATTTGCTCTGGCAATGGCTGACAGAGCCTTTTGTGCATAAACAGTTCCTTCAAATCTTGACGGGGGATTTTTGCAGACGTCGCAATTGCCACAATCTTTTTCTGTATTTTCGTTAAAATAGCTTAGTAAAATTCTCCTTCTGCAAATATCCGCTTCCGCATACTGTTTCATCCTTTCCAATTTGGCCCTCTGAAGTTCTTTTCTTTCTCCTGTTTTTTCTTCAAGCAACTCAAGCTGCCAGGTATAGTCTCTGAAGCTGTAAAATAATATAGTATCCGATGCTAATCCGTCTCTGCCTGCTCTTCCTATTTCCTGGTAAAAATTTTCCATGTTCTTTGGCAGGCTGTAATGAATGACCCAGCGGACATTAGGTTTGTCGATTCCCATGCCAAAAGCAATGGTGGCACAGATGATCTGAATTTCATCCTTTATAAAATTTTCCTGAACTTTAGACCTGGCATCGGCATCCATACCTGCGTGATAGAATTCTGCATTGAATCCGTTTTCACGCAGTTTTCCTGCAAGCTTTTCACATTCTTTTCTGCTCAGGCAATAAATGATACCCGCCTGTGTTCCTCTTTTTGATATAAAATTGGAAATGTATTTATATCGATCTCTGCCTGGTAATACCTTTAAGCTCAGATTAGGCCTGTCAAAGCTGGAAATAAAGGTCTCCGCTTCTTCCATGCCGAGCTGGGCCAGAATATCTTTTCTTGTTACTTTGTCGGCAGTGGCAGTAAGGGCAATGAAAGGTACATTGGGAAAAAAATCTTTTAGTCTTTTTAGCTGAGCATATTCTGGTCTGAAGTCATGCCCCCAGAATGAGACGCAATGGGCTTCGTCAATTGCAATAAGGCTAATCCTTAATCTTTCAAGGAAATGAATGAACCCTGTGTTTACAACTTTCTCAGGAGATACATACAATATCTTAACATTACCATTGAGACAGTTTCTTTCAATGGACATCAGATATTCTGATGGAAGACTGCTGTTATAAAATTCTGCTGAAATACCATTGGCTTTGAGCGCTTCCACCTGATCTTTCATAAGTGAGATAAGAGGAGAGACCACTATCGCCATACCTTCCATTATCATTGCAGGTAACTGGTAGCAAAGAGATTTACCACCACCTGTAGGCATAATGACCATTACATCTTTTTTCTGCAAAACCAGATCTACTATTGTTTCCTGGTGGGGGCGAAAGGTATCATAGCCCCAGTATTGTTTAAGGTATTTTTTCTTGTCCATTTTTATTTAGCTGGTCGAATCAGTTTCAAATATAAATAAAAGGAGTGAAAAATTTCAGAAGTAACTGATATTGGTAATCCAACTTTAAAGGATTACAAATTAGAACATTGGGAGAATGTTGGGTAAAAGCAATTATTAGTTTTAAATTTACAGAATAAACTGCGGTGAACTTATTTTCCGCAATTGCTTAATATGCTCGATTGGAATAGATTGTACAGCCCGAAGAGACTGGGCCAGGAACATAAATATACGGAAGGTCAGGATTCTGTAAGAAATCCTTATCAGATAGATTATGACAGACTTATATTTTCTTCGCCCTTCAGAAGATTGCAGAACAAGACACAGGTATTTCCGTTGCCGGGAAGTATTTTTGTTCATAACAGGTTAACTCACAGTCTTGAAGTGGCTTGTGTGGGCAGGTCCCTCGGGAGCATTATCGGACAAAGAATTGCGGAGAATTATGAATCTGATAATCCGACTTTCCAGAGATTTTATAACTACGAGCTTGGATCGGTCATTTCAGCGGCCTGCCTTGCACATGATATTGGGAATCCGCCGTTTGGACACTCAGGTGAAAAAGCTATTTCTGCATACTTTCTGAACCTGTCTGAAAAGGAAAAATCTTTTATCCGGGAAAATCTAAACAACAATCAATATAAGGACCTCACTAATTTTGAAGGCAATGCAAATGGTCTCAGACTATTAACGCATCATTTCAATGAAAATACTCCAGGAGGTATGAGGCTGACTTATACCACGCTTGCATCTATGATCAAATACCCATGCGAGTCAGGTGCAGGAATGAGCAAGCAGGTATTGAGCCGCAAGAAGTATGGGTTCTTTGATTCTGAAAGAGAAACTTTTTTAAAGATAGCAAATGAATTCGGACTTATCTCAAATTCAAGTGGAAGAGAGTTGATCTATGCCCGTCATCCCTTCGTATTTCTGGTTGAGGCAGCAGATGATATATGTTATCAATTGATTGATTGGGAAGATGCATACAGGCTCAAGATCATCACGCTGAAAAAAGCAATTGAAGTGCTTCTGGAGTTCTTTCAGGAAAATGCAGAGAGGGACAGCAGGAGTAAAATCAAATCAGTTGTAGATGCGATTGTAGATGACAAACAAAAAATTGCTTTCCTGAGAGCTAAGATCATTTCCATTTTGATTGAAAGATGTTCTGATATTTTTTGGGAAAACAGAGAAGCTATTCTTTCCGGAACTTATGAAAAAAGTCTTACCGACGATCTTGGAGGTCATATCTGTAAACCATTTCAGGAATTGAAACAAATTTCTAATGAAGAAATTTACAATTACCGCTCAGCAATAGAGATAGAACTTGCCGGATATAAAATACTGGGAGGTATACTGGAAGAGTTTGTGCCCGCAATTATTCAGCCTGACAAAGCAACATCGCCCAAATTGATGCGACTGCTGCCTGATCAGTTTAAGTATAAAGGAGAAGACAATAACCTTTATTTCCGATTGCAGTCTGTCGTGGACTTTGTTTCAGGTATGACGGATATCTATGCTGTGGATCTTTATCGTAAGATTAAGGGTATAGCATTGCCTGAGCTCAAGTAGAGACGCCATGCTGGAGTCTCTCTATTTACTGGTGTAGCATATTAATAAACAGGAAACATTTTAATAGTTCTTTATCAAAGCTTTTGAGACGTTATGCATGGCATCTCTAGGTAGACTAATATTCAGTCTTATCTCCCTTCGCCTTCCACTCATGAAAAGCTTTAATGGCATGTTCTTGTCCGATCTGCATAATCGGAATTTTTCTTTCTGCTATTAATTTTTTCATTTCCTCATAAATCATTGAATCGTCAAAGCCAATGGCAGCAGCATCTTCACGTGTATTGCCAAAGTATATTTTATCCGGCCTTGCCCAGTATATAGCTCCCAGACACATGGGACAAGGCTCGCAGCTGGTATAAATCTCACAACCGGCAAGCTGGTAAGTATTGAGATTTTTGCAGGCATCTCTGATCGCTACCACCTCAGCGTGTGCCGTAGGATCATTGGAGGACGTAACCTGATTATAACCCCTGCCAACTACTTCATCTCCTTTAACTACAATAGCGCCGAAAGGACCGCCCATATTATTTCTATGTCCTTGATGTGAAAGGTCAACGGCCATCTTCATAAACTTTAATGCTCTCTCTTCCATTTCAGTATTAAAAATTTTAGATTATTAAAGTACGTAAATTCACAGAAAAAAATATTCTTTATCTAAAGTAAATATAGCCTAGTTTAGATCCTGAAGTTTCAGGAATTAACAAAGCATATGCTGCACAAGATACATAAGAACTAAGACAACATTGTGAGAAAATTGTTTCCCTGGCAGATGGTGAGCTGGCATTTATCTTCGTGTCTTCAAGGGAAACTTTGAGTCCCTTTCATCATTTTAAAATCTATATCACATTATTTCAGTGATTTTTGTCCTTCCTCGAAAATCAAAGCCAATAGATTTGTAGCTGGAGTTTTAATGATCATCTTGTTTTTTCCTATCTATCAAACAAAAGCTCAAATTAGCAATTCTGGAAAAATGAAGAAAAAAATTCTATTCGTGGTAACAAGCCATGACAAAAAAGGAAATACAGGCAAACCTACCGGGTTTTACCTAAGTGAAGTAGCACACCCTTGGGAAATATTGCATAATGCCGGTTATGAAATTGATTTTGTAAGTCCAAAAGGAGGAAAGCCTCCTGTAGATGGCTTTGATCTGGAAGATCCGATTAATAAGAAATTCTGGGAAAATACAGAATACAAGAATAAGCTGGAACATACAATGAAGCCTTCGGAGGTGGATCCGGGGAAATACATTGCTATATTCTATGCGGGAGGGCATGGGACTATGTGGGACTTCGCAGATAATACTGAGCTTGCAAAAATTGCAGCAAATATTTATGAAAGCAATGGGGTGGTAAGCGCTGTTTGTCATGGACCTGCCGGACTCGTCAATGTTAAGTTAGGCAATGGGAAATATCTTATAGAAGGTAAAAAGATAAATGCATTTACAAATGAAGAAGAAAATGCGGTAGGGTTAAGTGAAACAGTTCCGTTTCTGCTTGAACAAAAGTTAATAGAAAGGGGAGCAAAGTTTGAAAAGTCTGGTCTTTGGCAGGTACATGTAGTGACGGATCAAAGGGTAGTAACAGGTCAGAATCCCACATCGGCAACGGAAGTAGGAAAAGCAATTTTACAGGAAATTCAAAAGTTGAAAATTTTGCAGGAAACTGAAAGTAAGTAAACTTTACAAATCATGTGGCGGGGCCTGAACTTTCAAGCCGCCACATGATTTCAACTAATTATTTGGTAGAAAGATATTTTTCGAATTGTTCCGGAGATACAATTGTCTTTAACTGTCCTTCCCATTCATCAAATACTTGTTTATTTGCGGCCTGGATTCTTACTTTATCCGATCCGTATTTTTTATGATTCGCTGTTATTTTATTCACCCTGTCTACTGTAATGGTCTTTACTTTTGCAGCTTGCTCATCAGTAAGGGTTATTTCAGTTTTCAGTTTTGTTACCGTTTCGTCAGCCTTTTGTTCGGGCGTCAGCATCTGCTTTTGAGCCTGTTGACTATATGAATACCCTGAAATCAGAAGAAATAGAGCCAAAATGATTTTTTTCATTGATGTTTCAATTTAAAGGTGAAATTTTTTGTAAATCACTTTACGAATCCTGGCAAGTTTTAGTTAAATGAAAGCTTTGCCTGTATAAAATTGAATTTTTATTAAAATATTCGCTGCTTTTCTGTAAAATTCAGGTTAAGTTTGCATAATTCCGGAGATTTTGCGTTTATGTTGTAATTTCTATAATTAGTATCATTATAGTAAGAGAAAATTGCATTTCTTCTTTCTTTAATTGTTAAATTCTATTTAATTTCCGTCTTAAATTTTGTGAAGGTATGAAAAAGTATGTGTTATACACATTAATGATTATATTAACCCATTCTGTGTCAGGACAAACACTTGATCAAAGGTGGGATAAAGTAATTCAAGGAGCCGAAAATTATCAGAATTATAAAGTCATTAAAAAAACAGAGTTGAATGATATATGGAAGGTAATCTCCGATTCTATTGCCAAATCAAAATCTGACTTAGCCAGTGAAAAAGCATTGGTATTGAATCAAAGCAACGAGATTTCTCAACTTCAAAAGGAATCGGCAGAACTAAAAACTAATCTAGATATTGCAATTTCTGCTAAGGATGGAATTTCATTTTTGGGAATGACAATCAATAAGTATACCTACGCAACCTTACTTTGGTGTCTGATTGCCATAGCTTGCGGAGGTTGTGCATTTTTATATTTCCAGTTTCACAATTCTAATAAGATTACAGTTCAGAAGATAAATGATTATGCTGAGTTGTCTAATAGTTTCGAGGAGTATAAAAAGAATGCTATTGAAAAAGAAAGAAAGTTAAAGAGAGATCTTCAGACATATATGAATACTATTGAAGATATGAAGAAAACCCGTGCTTCAAGGTAACATAAAAACTAAAATACAAAATTAAAGAAAAAAGCGGTAATATCTGACATTATAGATGTTACCGCTTCTTTTTTGAAGGTTCTTAAAATTAGAGTTCAGCTATTATTCTACTACAAATTTTCTGATCGATCCCTCATACGTTTTCAATATATAGAAACCTTTGTTTAAGCTACTGATATCTATTGAATTGACTTCTTCAGCTGTCAGTAATGTCTGACCGTTCAATGATTCTATCTTAAAAGAAGTGATTTTGTTAAGATTCAATGTATTACGGGCAGGATTAGGAAAAACAATCAGTTTGAATTCTTTAACTGTAGGAGTTTCAACTTTTGAAACCTCTGGTACTTCAAGACTGAAGACTGTAATTGTGCCGCTTATTTCATTTGATACTAATATATAATGCTGGCCGTCAGGACTTTCATCCGAACTCACATAAACAATGTATTCAGGGCCATGATCTCCTGCGAATGAAGTAAAGCTGCGGGGATTTTTATAATCAACAAAGACTGGATTTTCTGGATCAGATATGTTGTAGGCCATTATACCGCCTATTCTTTCCAGGCCAATGAAGGCATAAGTATTAGTGCCTATTGTTGCTATGGCAAGTGCTTCAGGTTCGCATCCTTTTGTATGGCTTCGCCCTTTTAACTTATTGCTTTCATGATCTGAATTAAACAAACTACCATAATCAGAATGTCTGGATGTTATATAATCAAAATCATCTCCACTATCATACACAAGCTGTTTTGTATCAGCATTAAATATTGAAAAAGAACGTGAACCTACGGCGTATAGCTCATCAAAATCTCCATCTTTATCAATGTCTCCGTTAAGATTGGTAATTCTGAAATTCCCAAGGTTATAGTTCTTTTTTAATACAGCTGAATGTGGGAATTTTTCTGGATCTAAGACTACAGAATTGTTACCAACTGTAGTACGTTCGTTTAATCCGGCGTATTCTTTTTCGTCACCTTCGTTTGCAGTCACGATATAGTTAGATTTATTTAGAGTAAAGCTTCCAACTGCGTCAGGCATGTAAAATCCTTTTACCGGCCAGTTGGAAATTAATATTTCTCCATTGCTGTTACTCATATCTGCTCCATTGCCATATTGAATATATTCTTTTGTACCAAGTCCCCAAATTGAAGTGATTTGGTTGTTTTCCAAATCAATTTCTGCAATAGAATTGTTTTCCTGCAATGTTACCCATGCCTTTTTAGAATCTGAAGAAACTGTGATGTATTCAGGCTCCAGGTCTTGAGACAGAGTGCTTTTGGATGATCCTTTGCGAACTCCACTGGCAATTAAAGATTCTTCATCTTCATTGAATTTTGTGAAATCTAAGGTAGTTACACTGGTTTGGCTGATGCTGTTCAGTCCTTTTGACACGTCGATCACACTTATTGAACCTTCAGGATCGATTGAGTAACTATTGTTTGGCTGCCCTTCGTTAGCTACAAGTATTTTATTTCCATCTGGGGTAAAACAAACCATATCCGGAAGTGTACCCACAGTGACTTGTGTGGCAAAATCACCATCAGAATTAAAAAAAACTATAGAGCCATTATCTACATCTGCCTTGGCAGGAGATCCTACGGCTACAATCCCATTTTTAACTGCGATGCCTGTTATTCGGCTTCCGTAAGCACTCATTGAAACCGAGCGAATAGTCTGTGGTGCCGTAGGATTTGAGAAGTCTATAATATCAAATCGGTTTTGAATAGCACTGGTGGCATATATTCTGTGAGTTGATGCATCATATGCTATAGCTTCAGTTGTGCTTCCTTCTGTAGAAGGGTCAAAGCTTGTAATGTGATTTAAAATAATTTCACCATTGCCAGAAGGTGCTGATTTATCGTTGTCTTTAATGTAAACTGTCACATATGGAAAACCGCTAATGTTGATACCTGATGTATTTTCTATACCTAAAACAAAATACTCGTCATTTTCTGCATCGGTATCATTCACTATGGGAATATCTATTTTTATAATATTTCCTTCTTCGCCTGTCAGATGAATAGTTTTACTTTCAAAGGAAATATCAGAAACATCTGCAGTGCTCCATGGCTGAGATTTTAATGTCAGATCAAAAGATGAATTGGTAGGGTTTTCTATTTTTAGGTTAAGAGAAAGTATTCCAGCATCTTCTTTTATAGTATAGAACTCTTTTTCAAAAGCAATACTACTATTATATGCAAAGCTGAACTCGTAAGTTCCTTCCATACTGTTGCCTTCTGTATCAAGAATATTTGAAACAAGAAGTCTATAAATATTCCCGGAAGTAAAGGCGGTTTCAAAAGAAAGTACAATTGTATCGGACAAGCCT
Organism: Sporocytophaga myxococcoides; assembly: GCF_000775915.1. NCBI lineage: Bacteria > Pseudomonadati > Bacteroidota > Cytophagia > Cytophagales > Cytophagaceae > Sporocytophaga > Sporocytophaga myxococcoides. The sequence continues at coordinate 112,641 of NZ_BBLT01000009.1, read as the reverse complement.
CCGTTGGTAGTGACAGTTGCTGAAGCTATTCCTTCAATTCCTGTATAGTGTGATAATGCAGTTGCTGAAGTAATATTAAGATCTCTGTCAAATATAAGTCTGATGCTTGAGTTATTCAATACCTCTGATTTTATAACTGAAGGTGTAACGGTTAAGAACCTGAACTGAGGCCATGTCTGAGCCGGGGTACCTTTAGTAATTGATGTCCAGTTTGCAGGGTTTAAAATCGAAGCTTTAAGAGCTTCTGTTTCCATAATATTTTGCGGACCTGAGTAATAAGCGTTAACAGAAAGTCCATCGATATTACCAGGAGCTGAACTTAGGTTGATTGAGCTTGGCCCGTCCATCAGTACGGATGGTAGTTTGGATGTACTTCCTCCTGAGCATGAAGGCTTATCATCTACCCATGCATTGGAGCTGAGTGCTGTGATATATGATGGACTTTCAGTAGTTCCGGTGTAAACAATGATCTGATCTCCGTCAGAGCTTAATCCGAATGATAAACCAGTCACAGTGCCTTTGTTCACAGAAGCAGGACTATCATTCCCAATGATAACTACTTCACCTTTCTTAATGCCTGTTTCTGGTGCCATCCAAATAAGTCCCCAGGGCATTGAATTCCTTCGTTGGTATATTTTCCATCGGTGAATTTTACCAGTGTTCCTGGAAGTATATCTTTTAATGCAACGAATGCGAATTCATCAGCTCTGTCTGAACTATTCATTCTGTAGGCTACTATAAGCAAGTCCCCTCTATTTAAAAGAGATTGAGTTGAAATAGTTTTAAAGGTAATACCAGAAGCTTCAGTGAGTACATTACCTGATAAATCCTGAACTGCATTAGCTTTAACAGCCAGAAAATAATTTTGTCCGTTAATTAAATTTTCAGAAGGTGTAATGGAAACTTGCCTGCCGTCAATGGTGGCAGAAAATGAAATACCTTCTCCGTCTTTATTATCCAGCTTCAGTTCAAAGGCCTGAGCAATATTTTCATTGGTAGCAGAAACTCCGCTTTCCAGCTTGATATCCTCATTGAATGTAGCAAGAAACGAGGCGTTCACAGGGATATTAACAGAACCATTGGATGGACTGAAAGAAACACCTGGAGCATTAATATCTCCGGAAGGGGAAGTCGCATCAAGAGCAAAATTATCAAATCTGTTGTTCCCGCCACCATTACCGGCGACTTGGGAGAACTCTATTTTTATTTTAAAATCTTTATTGTTGTCTGTATCAGTTATGTTACTGAAATCAAGAGTGATGAGCGTTGGAATTTCTGTAACCTCCAGACTGTCAAATTTTACATAGTTCATACCATCAGTGGTATAGGAGATTATCTGAGCTCTTGCAGACTGAGCAGATCTTCTTGTTACATATGTAATGATAGGATCAGAATAACCAGTGGTAGGCAGGGAAAATATAAGTTGACCTCCTACAGGGTTGTTAAAACGAAGATGTGATAAGGCTTCTTCCCCTTGACGTGCATTAAGAGTGCCAAAATCCTGGCCAGTATTAGAAGTAAATTCGACTGTACTTGAGGAGTTTCCGGGAATATGAAGGATAGATGCTCCTGCTACTTTACTTATAGTAGGAGTGAGGAGTTCTGCTTGAGATGCCGTTTGGTTAAAATCCCAGTATTGAACAAGTTCCTGAGCCATAGCCAGGTTTCCTGCCAGGAGGCATCCCATTAATTTTAATACGTATTTGTTTGTCATCAGTAGTTTACTATTAGTTTGCTTGTGATGACAAATATCTCTTTGCAAAGTTAAATGGGTGTTAACTTAAGTCATGAGGATTATTAAGTGTGTAGTGGGTAAGATCATTAAATTGTTAAGCCCAGGAGGTAAAGATTACTGATTACAGTGTCTGGTTGTTATATTTGGTAAGGATTTTAGCGAATCCTAGGAATGTTTGTTTCTATTTATTTTTATTTATTCGTGAAAACAAATTCTACTTTTTGAAGTACTGGGACTTACTAAAAAAATAATCGACTAATCTTTGTATCTACTTTGGGTTCTGTTATAATATTAGACTTTTATGCGTAAAGTTTTTAATATTGGAATTATGGATGACAAATTCGCAAAGATTGAAATGGCAGGAAACAGACTCAATTTAATATTTCAAAAACTCGACAAAAACGCCATAATCCCTTACGACCTTTTATTGCTTGCAGATCCTTCAAAAGATTTGATTGAGCAATATATAAAGTTATCAGATATCTATATTGCAAGACAAAATGAAGAAGCTGTAGGTGTTATAGCACTGTTTCCATTGACACCAGATGCGGTAGAAATTAAAAATGTTGCTGTAAGACCAGAATTTCAAGGAAAAGGACTTGGTAGCTATCTGATAGAAAATGCGATCAATACCGCTGTTCATAATAAACAAAAAAGTATTTGCATCGGAACTGCAAATTCAAGCGTCGGACAGCTTTATTTGTATCAGAAACATGGTTTTGAAATCACAGAAATTAAAAAAGATTTTTTTATAAATAACTACCCGGAATCAATTTATGAAAACGGGATTCAGGCTAAACATATGGTTTTGACAAGGCAACTATAAATGCTGAAGGGGAATATTTAAGAATGTATTTCAATATTATCAGATTAATATATCAGGAAGAAATAATTTTATTCAATGGACCTTATCAGGAATCTGTTTGAAAAATCTGTAACATTGAGCGACGAGGATTGGGAAATATTTTCCTCAAAGCTATTAAGGCAGGAATTCGCTCCCAAAGCCGTATTATTAGAGACGGGACATACTGAAAATTACTTGTCTTTTATAGAAAAAGGAATTGTAAGGTTTTATATACCGAAGGAAGATAATGATCTGACCTTTTCATTTTCCTTTCATAATGGGTTTGTTAGTGCTTACGATTCCTTTCTGTCCCGTAAACCTTCTGGTTATAAGGTGGAAACAATAACGGAAACAATTCTCTGGCGCCTGACCTATCAGGATCTTCAGATCATATATTCAGAGACTGAAGCAGGAAATAAAATCGGAAGGTTTGCTAGTGAAGATTTATTTCAAAAAAAGGCCAAGAGAGAACTTTCATTTTTAAATGAATCTCCTGAAGAAAGGTATCTGAAGTTGTTTACAGAGCAGCCTCATTTGATTCAGCAGATCCCATTAAAGTACATTGCTTCCTATATTGGTATCACTCCACAGGCACTCAGCAGGATCAGAAAACGCATTTCTTAACCCAGGTTCATTGTGCTGAAAATATTATTTTTTGACCTTTACAAAAAAAAAAAATCTATGAAACCTCTGATAGTATTGCTTTCGGTCTTTTTAATATCTATTGCCGCTATAAGATTGATTAATGGAGTTACAAATATTCCGTTGGCAGGAAGAATGGCTATGGCTGCAATGCTGGCCTTTACTGCCGTTGGTCACTTTGTATTTACGAAAGGAATGTCTATGATGCTTCCGGATTTTGTGCCATTTAAAACAGAGACAATTTATCTTACAGGATTGATTGAGATTGCTGCAGCTCTGGGATTATTAATACCGGGGTTAAGACATATTATCGGATGGCTTCTGATCGTATTTTTTCTTTTATTGCTTCCTGCCAATATTTATGCAGCTTTTAAACATGTCGATTATCAGAAAGGAACATTTGACGGTCCGGGAATGACTTATTTATGGTTCAGAGTGCCGCTTCAGCTATTATTCATTTTGTGGACTTATTTTAGCTCTATTCGTTTCTGATTTCAGGCACTGAGCTCTTTGAATGTCTTGCTGAAATAGAAGATTTTCCTGATTTTCAGTAGTAAAATGGAAGAATAATTTTTTTAAATATAGTTTTTTTATTTTGTGTAACCAATAAGTTACATATATTTGTGTAACTTATTGGTTACATATTATGCGAAGAGATATCAGACATCAATGGTTTTTTAACCATTCACCTGAAACAGTATGGAGATTTCTTACAGACCCGGATCTAATTGCTCAATGGTTAATGGAGAACGACTTTAAACCTGTTGTTGGTCATAAGTTTCAGTTCACTACCAAGCCTAAAGTAAAAGTTAAATTTGATGGTATTATATACTGTGAAGTATTGGAAGTGGACCCCTACACAAAACTTTCTTACTCCTGGAAAGGAGGTTCCAAAGGAGAAATTACTCTGGATTCCGTAGTTAGCTGGACATTAACACCAAGGGATGGCGGCACGGATTTGGTTTTAGAACATAAAGGTTTTAAAGGAATGAAAAATTATCTGGCTTATTTCTTCATGAACATTGGCTGGAAAGCAAAAGTGATGAAAAGGTTTTCGTTATTAATTGGTTCCTTTCAGAAATGAAATCACAACAACAATCATTAGATCCGTTTTATGCTTTGGCAGATCCGAGCAGAAGGTACATTCTTCAATTGCTTTCAAAAGATAGTTTGTCTATCAATGCACTTGCTGAAAATTTTGAAATGAGCAGACCTGCTGTTTCCAAACATGTTAAAATATTAAATGCAGCCGGGTTTATTTCTATAGAAGACATAGGTAGAGAAAGATATTGCGTACTGAATCAGGAAGGATTTGTGGAAGTGCAAGAGTGGATTAATTTCTTTGACGTTTTCTGGAAAAAGAAATTGAAAAAACTCGAAATGCTTTTAAATGATAAAGCAAAAAAGAAATGAAGAAAGAAATTTAAAGTTTCTTCAGTCTGAAGGTAAAATAACTTCATTAAAGGACGGGGATAGAAGTATGAAATATTCAATTAAATTATATCAATGCATCCAGAGTTATCGTTACTAGTACTGAAGACAAGGCAGCTTCAGGACTTACTAAATTTTTATACTACTCTTGGCCTTTCTTTTCAGGAAGAAAAACATGGAAATGGGCCAGTTCATTTTTCATGTTCAATTGGAAGATTATTGATGGAAATCTATCCTTTGCCTAAGTCTATGGAGATTGCTGATAAAACGACCAGAATTGGATTTACAGTGACTAATCTTGATGAAATCATAAAGATTTTAAAGGATGATAATAATAAGATTGTATCAGAGCCCGCAAATAATGAATGGGGATATTCTGCTGTTGTGAAAGATCCCGATGGAAGATCAGTTGAATTGAGAGAAAAATGATTTTCGAGATACTATATATTGGAAATTTAAACAGAAAATCAAAATTTGTTTTTGCTAAATCAATGGATGGTAATGTTGATTTTTCTTTAACTGAAGAATCAACATTTGGAGGTGTTCCAATTAAGCCTTTTATATCTCAGCCAAGAACTACTGATAAAAATGGCAATCCTACTTTTGATGTCTTCGCATTTCATGTAAAGAATAAATCAGATCTGGCTTTGCTAAAAGTAGGGCAACTGGCAGAACTGATTCCTTGACTTAAATCGATTTATGCTTGAATTGTTATTGTAATTGCTTCTTCATTAAGCTGTTGAGTTGATTTTATTGTGCATTAATATTCCTTGAATCCCTTTTTGCTCACCCGATTAAAATACTTATATTTAAAAGTTTAGAATAAAAATAATTGCCCATTTAGTATGAAATGGAATCTGAATAAGAATATAAGTTTGGGGTTTTGTATTGTCCTTATAGTACTTAACGCAACAGGAATTTTCTCCTATTACAGCCTTCATAGTTTTCGTGATGTAAGAAGAAATGAGGTTAAAGCTCGAAAAAGCCAGGAGTCGCTGGAAAATATTCAATTTTACATCAGAGATATAGAAACCGGTCATCAAGGTTATGTAATTATTGGTGATAGTACTTATCTGGAGTCTTATAAACATGCACGTTTACTTATCGCCGAAGAAATTTCATCATTTTCTAAAAAATATAAGAATCAGAAAAGACTGGAAGAACTTAATGATCTGATTGATCGAAAGGTTAAACTTGCGGATCATACCATTCTTCTGAAAAATGAAAAAGGTCAGAAAGAAGCAATAGCGGAATTGAAGTCAGGAGCGGGCAGGGATTTACTCGGGCAGTTGCATAACTTGATTGTCAAGATAAAAACTGAAGAAATAGACAGATATGATTTGCAATCGGATGAAGTTGATTCAAAGTCAGGCTATGCTTTGATTTTTATTATTATCGGAAATGTGATCGCATTGTCTTTCCTGGCCTGGGTATTGATATTGCTTAACAGTGATATTGGAAAAAGAATCAGGACCGAAATTGTGTTGAATAGATTTATTGTAAAAGCGGAACAGGCCAAGAAAAGGGAAGAACAATTCCTGGCCAATATGAGTCATGAAATAAGGACCCCAATGAATGCTATCATTGGAATGACCAATCTGATTCTTAATACTCCACTCGCACCCAAACAGGAGAGCTATCTGAAGGCCATCCGTCAGTCATCTGATAATCTGATGGTCATAATCAATGAAATTCTGGATTTCTCTAAAATCAATGCCGGGAAAATTGAATTCGAAAAGATCAACTTTAACCTTTCAGATATATTCTACGGCCTTTATAATACCTTCAAAATAAAGACTGATGAGAAAAAAATTAAACTGACACCGATAATTGATGAGAGCCTTCCGGATACTATAATCGGAGATCCGGCCAAGTTGAATCAGGTATTGGTAAACCTTGTAGGTAATTCTGTTAAATTCACAGAAAAGGGCAGTATTGATATGTACTGCAGGCTTATAGAACAAAAGGGGAATGATTTGTTAATTGAATTTTCTGTTCAGGATACAGGAATAGGCATACCGCAAAACAAGCTGGATACGATATTCGAAGACTTTGCCCAGGCAGCAAGAGATACATCAAGAAAGTTTGGAGGTACAGGCCTTGGTCTAAGCATTTCAAAGAAGATTGTAGAACTTCAGGGAGGGACTATAACTGTTGAAAGCAAGCTCGGAGAAGGAACTACTTTTTCATTCAGAATCTGGTATAAAACAGGCACCGAAAAGATAGAGAGAATGGAGAAACCAATTCAGACAAGAGTTCAGGAGCTCCATGGAATAAAGATCCTTCTTGTTGAAGACAATGAATTTAATCAGGTAGTTGCTGTCGATACCTTGAAATCATTGATAAAAAATCTTACTATAGATGTGGCTTCGAATGGAAAAGTTGCGATTGAAATGCTGAAAGATAAAAGCAAGCGCTATGATATTATTCTTATGGATGTTCAGATGCCAGAAATGAATGGTTATGAAACAACTAAATATATCCGTAAAAACAATGCTCTGGGCTATTCTGACATACCTGTAATAGCTATGACAGCAAGTGCTACCAAACCTGAAATAGATAGTTGTTTTGACTCCGGAATGACAGACTTTGTTTCCAAACCTTTTGATGCAGATATTTTATTGATTAAAATTTCAACTTTAATTAATAAGGAAAAAGTAATTGAGCTTACCAAAGATAACAAAGAAGTTTCAGGTGGCCTTATGAGTGAGGGAATGGCTGATCTTAGTTTTCTCAGAGGAATGACATCCAACAATAAGGATCAGATGCTGAAATATATCAATATGTTCCTGGAATCCGTTCCCGGTGATTGGCAAAAGCTTAAAGAGAAGGCTGCGGAAAACAACTGGAAAGAAGTAGGGCTGATTGCCCATGCACTGAAGCCAAGAGTAAAATATATGGGAATTAAGGTAGGAAGTGATATTGTTCAACAGATTGAACATCAGTCTGTAGAGCAAATTGATCTGGAAATAATGCAAGAACTAATTGCAAAATTCGATTCTATTTTGTATTTAACATGCCAACAACTGGAAACAGAAAAACAAACTTTATATTAAAAACTATTCAAATTTACTTTTATGAAAGATGTGAATATTTTTATCGTAGATGATGATAAAATGCAGTGTGAACTTCTGAAGGATTATTTATTAAAAAATCATAACTATAAAATTGAGATTTTCAATACCGGAGAAGATTGTCTGAAGAACCTGGATAAAGATCCTGAAATCATTTTCCTGGATTATACTTTAAGCACAGAAAATAAAAATGCCAAGAATGGTATGGAAATTCTGAGAGCGATCAAAAACAGACTTCCGTCTGCTGAAGTTGTAATGTTTACGGCTCAGGACAGAATTGAGATAGCAATAGATACGCTGACTCATGGAGCTTTTGATTACATTATTAAAAATGAAAGCGCATTTCATCGAGCTGACAACGTAGTCAAAAATATACTTAAAAAACATAAGCTGGAGAAAGACAACCGGTTTTATAAAAGACTATTGTTAGTGTTTGGAATCATAATTGGAATTATAACTGTAGTTGCCTTTACACTTTATCAGACCGGCCACATTACAGACAATGTTGGTCCACAATTTTAATCATACAAAAACCGGAAATTCTCAAAGATTTTCCGGTTTTATTTTTAAAAATTCTACTGTAATATTCCCTTCTTTTAAAGTTCCCTTTATTAGTTCTATAACACTTGATTTCGAATAAACTTTACCTCCTGTCTTTACTGTTTTCTAAGTATAAATATGGACAAGAATGGTTTGGGATCTGTTGAGAAGGAAGAACCGATACGAGCTGGCAGAAGACGTTATAGGTTTCAAAAGTCTAAATGTAAATTTTTATTTAATAGGAGAGCCGGGCGCCGGAAATCCATGGACCATTATTGATGCAGGAATAACAAGTTCAGGGAAAAAAATAATTAAAGAGGCGGCTAATTTATTTGGAAAGGATAACCCTCCAGAGGCTTTACTATTAACACATGGGCATTTCGATCACGTTGGAGGAATACCTGATTTGCTGAAAGAATGGCAAGACTTAAAGATTTATGCTCATCCATTAGAAATTCCTTATTTAACGGGTGATTTGAACTTCCCGCCTCCTGAAACTGTTTCCGGAAGCTCGGCTATAGCTTATCTGCTTCAATTGTATTCCGGTAAAACTTTGAATTTCAGTATGCATGTTCAACCATTGCCAGATGGTTGGGTGCCTTCGTTGGAAGGATGGAGATACATTCATACACCTGGAATATCTCCCGGTCACGTTTCTTTCTTCAGACCAAAAGATAAAGTTCTGATTGCAGGAGATTTAATTTCTTCAAGAACCAAGAGCAGTAGTATCTCTTCGATCTTTGTTTCTGAAGATCAGGAAATTCAGGGACCGCCTGTCCATTATAATATAAACCATTCCATTGTTTGCAGCTCTTTAAAAAAGATTAGGTCTTTGAATCCTAAGATAGCAGGAGTGGGACAGGGGAGACCTATCTCAGAAGAGCAATTAGTCAGCGGTCTGGATATACTTATAAATGTTTTTGAAAAAGAAAAATTAAAAGAAGAAGAACTCTTGACTACAAATGGAGTACCAGATACAGCTACTAAAAATGGACATAATTTTAGAAAGATAGGAACAATAGCATCTGTTTTCTCTTTATTAGCTGTGAGTGCGGGATTAGGTTATTACTTTGTCAAAAAGAGATAGGTCGAATAACAATATAAGTGCTTGGAACTCTAGGAAATCCGGATCTTCTCGTTAATATAGATGTTGGTCTTAGTGGATAAAAAATATTGATGACAGGTGATTTTTAGATTTAGAAAGATTAACTTTAATCTTTCTAAATCTAAAAATCATTAGTTATTATGGCAACCTGGTTTGAGTGTAAATTCAAGTATAACAGAGAAGATCAGAACGGAGGTTTTACTACTGTTACTGAAGTATATTTAATTGATGCGGTAAGCTTCACTGATGCTGAAGCTAGAGTATATGAAGAAATTGGGTCTAATTTCAGAGAATTCGTTCTGCTTACGGTAAGCAAATATCGTGTACATGAACTGGTGATCAATGAAGAAGGACTTACCTGGTATAAGTGTAAAGTTGCTATCACTTCTCTTGATGAAAAAGCAGGGAAAGAGAAAAAGTTAAAACAAATGATACTTGTTAATGGAAATAATTTAAGAGAAGCATATGACCGAGTAGAAGATCTTTTTGCAGACTCCACTTCAGATTATCAGATACTTGAAATTATCACGACTAACATTGTGGAAATTCTTCCATATCATGAGACCGAACCTAATTTAAAACCATTAGCACAAGCTCTGGCAGAGGCAGAATCAAGGACAGAAACAGAATTAAGTGCAGAAACTGAAGCAGGTGTTGAGATTGAAACCATCGCGCCAGCAACAGCTGATTAATCCTATTAACTAAGTCAGGAATGGAACAAGCAACAGGGCTTGTCTATTCCTGAATTTTTTTGCTTTCATTTTTTATTCCTGACTTTATAGACCCGCCTCCAGGATATTAGAGTGATTTTGATTAATCAAGGGGGGATATTGTTAGGTTTGCTTGAATTACCCTAGTAACTCTTTAAATGTCTCCATTGAACCCGAATAGAAAGCCATTAATTCTAGTGTTCCCTGAGCTGCATTTTTAGGATTCAGGTAAAAATAAAAACTTCTTATTCTTGAGAAAAGATAAGCTGTTGATACATCATCGATGAAAGAAAAGTCAAAGTGAAGCCATTGGTAGTCTTCCTGCAATGTTTGAGCAATTGCGTCTATATGCAGGATAGTATCCTTTTCGTCCTCTTCTTTTCCTATGAAGTCTATACGTAACTGATGTAAGGGATTTCCTTTTGCCAGAACCATAATATGACGGTTTTCTTTTTCTGATAAATCTATGAACAGATCTGATGTCTTTGGATGTGGACATTCCTGAGCTGATAAACAGAAGTATTCAAGATCGTGCTTATTATAATTTACAATTGCGGATTCTGTATCTTCATTATAAAATATCTCATGAGTCTCCGGATGAAATTTTGAATCCAAAGTATGGATATTGTCCTGATTAAACTGGATAAAGAAATATTTCCGTTTGTCTGGGGTAATGAATATATCTTTAGCTTGCTGATAAATTTCATTGTATTTCTCCACCTTTCCATTTAACCAACCTATTAAGTCAAAAGAGCAAAGAGATTGAGGAAAGAATATTTCACTGTCTGGGTTCCAATAATCTATCAGATGTAATGTTGAATTATTAGATAAGTATTTTTCTTTGTCATAATAATTTATAAAACACACCTTATTAGGTCTATTTATATAGTCAAATGCCTCAATTGAATCAATATTGTTCTCTTCTCTTGATGCATCCATTTTAAAAAAGATATTTTCCAAGTTTATCTTGGATCTGCCGTCATTCCAATGTCTGAGAGCTTCATCGGGTGAGTTATAATCAATAAAATGAAGTTCAATATCATTGTTCAGGAGTCCCAAAGGGTAATCTTTTCCGAAGCAATGTCTGAAAGATTTCTGATGTTTAGAATCAGAATGATTAATGAAGGTTATTGGTTTGTCTATGTAGTTTTCAAAATCATTTACAAGTTTTATAAAATCTGAATTAAATAAATGAACTCCTATAAAAGGAGACTTATAAGGAATGTTGAACGCATCATAAACCTCTTTTCCCCAGTTATCATCACTTACTATTGTAAAGTTCTTATTATTTATTTTATTTATGTTTAGTTGTCTTTTATTGGCGCTTTTACTCCATGAAAGGTTTTTCTGATATAGTTCATATATTCGTTTAATATGTTTATTGCAAGAGTAAAGTTGATGAAGTTCTTTTATAATCAAATAGGTCAGAGAATTTTGCTTTAACAAGTCAAATTTATTTCCTGATGTTTCGCTTTTAACCCGGTAAACACTGCCAAAAAACGGTTGAACAAAACCTTTTCCTTTAAGAAGCAATAACCAGAATAGTTGTGTGTCCCAATAGTATTTGAATGTTTCAAGCTTAGGAATATCATTCAGGCACTCGGTTCTGATAGCCATAGTGGATAGCTGTGTTATCCAGTAATCAAAGTAGCGCTCCTGACCGAACTCGAAGCCATCTGGTTTATCTTTAAATACTACAGGATGAAAATCTTCCAGGAGCTCATTGGTATCTTCAATAAGTCTGTTAAATCTATGACAGGAAAAAATATATTCAGGATGTTCATCCAGAAATGAGATCTGCTTTTTTATTTTTTTATTATCAGTCCAATAATCATCAGGATCAAGCAGGAAAGTGTACTGGCCTTTACATTTTTTAAATGTCTCTAGTGTATTTTCGGAAAATTTGTTTTTTTTATCATGAAATAAAGGAACTACATAATCCGGATATCTTAGTTGAAAGAGATCTATGATTTCCTTTGTTTTGTCTGTGCTGCAATTATCAGTGATGATCACCTCAAACTTAAAATCATGCTCCTGAGCAAAGATATTCCTTAATGCTTTTATTAAATGAAGTTCATGATTATGTGTAGAGACTACTACACTAAACTTTACAGGTTTTATTTGGTCCGACATTTATGATTGAAGGTTTTTTTAAAACACCAGTCGGGCATCCTGATTTACTTCCTCCTTTACTGTTTTTTGAATTTCAATTATAGAGTTACATACATGCTCAATTTCCCCCTGGGTAAGCACTGCAAAGTTGGGAAGGCATAATATCTTTCTTGAAATTTCTGTTGCAATTGGAAGGTTAGAAGGATTTGATGAAGGCAAGGATTTGTAAACAGGGAATTCACTGATCAATGGATAGAAGTACCTTCTTGTAAATATGTTGAAGGTTTTAAGCAATTCATAAGTTTTATCTCTGCTCACTCCGAATTTTTCCTCATCAATCAATATAGGAAAGTAAGAATAATTATGCTTAGTATCAGCTACCTCATCAAGGAAAGTTATTCCTTCTATATTTTTTAATCTCTTTTTATAATTCAATGAAACGTTTTTCAGACGCTCTATTCTTTGGTCAATTGTCTTTAATTGAATTAATCCCATTGCAGCTTGCACCTCATTCATCTTAGCATTCATACCTGGCGTAACAACAGTGACTTCATCTGAGAATCCAAAATTTTTCAAAAAGTCAATTCTTCTTTTGGTTATGGGATCATGACTAATAATGGCACCTCCTTCAAATGTATTGAAGATTTTAGTTGCATGAAAACTTAATACAGACAGATCACCATAGTTAAGGACGGATTCTCCTTTATATCTTACGCCAAAGCTATGACATGCATCATAGATGACCTTTAATCCATGGTCAGTTGCGATCTCTTGTATCTTGTCTATTTTGCATGGGGTTCCATAAACATGCACAGGCATTATAGCTTTGGTATCAGGAGTAATAGAGGCTTCCAGCTTTGAAGGATCAAGGTTATACGTTCCTGGTTCTATGTCGCAGAAAACTGGTTTACTTCCATTCCAAAGCAGGGAATGAGCTGTGGCAGCAAAACTAAAAGGAGTGGTAATAACATCACCGGATATTCTTAAAGTTTGCAAAGCTGTCATTAATGCCAGAGTTCCATTTGCAAAAAGGGAAACGTATTTAACTCCAAGGTATTTGGCAAGTTCTTCTTCTAATTGCTCATGAAAAGGGCCGCCATTTGTAAGGATTTGTCGCTCCCATATTTTTTCAAGATATGTTTTAAATTCCTCAAGCGGTGGGAGATACGGCTTAGTTACGTATAGAGGCTGATTCATGGCTTGTGTAGTTAGTGGACTTTTACAATAATAAATTGCTGGTCATTGTATGCTCTTTTTCAATTAAAAATTTGAAGCACCATTTTTAATTGAAAATCTGAAATTCTTAATGACAGATGAAATTTAGGTGGATGAATTAAGAAGATCTGTAACAAATGATACACTGGTATATATTTTTTTATATTTTATTTACAAACATATTTTCTGTTTGACTATCATTTTAAATTTTTATCTGATGCAGGCCATTCAATCAAAGTACCTTGAAACAACTAAGTGGACAAGAGCAATATTTAAAGAACGCTTTACCACAATCAATATCAGAATAGATGATTTTAGAAGATTTACCAAAGATGTTATAGTACCTTTATTTGAAGAAGTAAAATCAAGAAATATCGCATCCAGCTTTTATTACAGGCTGGCAACTGACTTTTGGATGGGGGTAACTTTTGGAGACATAATTCAGTTAGATTTCAGTATTTCTCCTTATAATTTTAAAGTACATCTTAAACCTTTGCTTTATGAAAAGTTGAATAATTATTATGACAAAAAGTTTCTTAATGATTTAGATGTAAAAGAAATCTGTGATAAAGTTATTCAACACAAAACCAATCTTGAGGGGTTTGATTTGTGGGAGTTACGTATAATCAGTATTGAAGATTTTTTTATTGATAATCTTACTTATATAATTGGTAAAAAGGAGGTAGGAATAATAAGGGAACTTTCAGTTAAATCTTCAGATTGTATTTTAAATGAAATATTTAAATCTGAAGTTACAGAGGCTACTTCAGAGCAAAATATTCTTGATAAATCTCTATTAATGTACATTCCGGTTATACATTCATTTTTTGAAGATCTAGAGGATATGTATGAATTCTCTTCCTGGCTTGTTTATAAAACTATATATCAGGTTAAAAAAGTAGATAATGTTCATGATTTACAGGAGTGGAAGGTAAAGAAGATTTTAGATGCTAATCAGTACTTTGAAGAACAAAAGGATACATTTATAGGTCTTACTGAATACATTTTTGAAAGTCTTGCCAATAAGGAGGATTTTGATGAAAGATGGTTGAATACCTGGGTTAAAGCTTGTTTTGAATGTAAAGATAAATTACTGGTTCGGAATAGGAAAGAGAGATGGCCAACGCTTCCTTTTTATTATTTAGAGGATGAAACAATCTTTATAAAAATGGCTGAAGACCGTTACAGGCATTGGCAAGGTATTTACTTTATATTAAAAATGATAAATAGCCAGTTGGGTATAACTTTTCATAGTGAACTGAACTTGTTTAATGCTTTGAAAAATTCTTTAAAGACACTTGCCGGTAAAGATAAAATCTATCAATAAATGAGATACTCTGTTAAACTTAGCCACATTTTGAATTAGATTAATTATCAGAATGTGGCTAAATTATGAATAAAACTTAGCTAAGCATTTCCTGGAATTTTTCTTTCGAACCACTGAATAAAGCCATTATTTCTATTTCTCCTGCCGCTTCTTCTTTAGGATTTGCATAAATGTAAAAACTTTTTATTCTGGAAAACATCAGTTCTGTAGGTAAATCAACTTTGAATAATGAAAAGTCAAAATGTATCCACTCAAAATCATCGCTCAGTTGTTGTTCAATTCCTTCCGTCTCAAAAACAAAATCATATAAATTGTCTTCGGCTCTTGCACCAAGATTTAAGCCAAGCTTTGTGCCGTTACTTCCTCTTGTAAGTAAAAATACATGTCTGTTTTCAGGATCAGATAGATCTAGAAATAAACTCTCATTCAACTCTTGATTTGATATTTGTGCGGGTATATGAAAGAACTCGGTTGCTTTTTTATTATACTTGATCTTAACAGATTCTGTTTCATGGTCTATTTTTAGATGGTAAGCATCTGGATATGTGAGTGCATCTATCTTACGTTCATCTTTCTTATCAAAGGTCAGGAAAAATTCAGCTCTGCCGGTTATCGTTTTAAAGATGGTATCATTATAAGGAGTTTGCTCTGTGTAATAACCTTTCCCTCCATTTAACCAGTCAATTACGTTAAAGTAGGATAGCGAACACGGAAAAAAGATTTCGCTTACAGGGGCCCAGTTTTCCATGATAACTAATTCATCTTTTACCGGATCATTCTTGACTTTTCCCAGCTGGTAAAATCCAAGGAAACATACTTTATTCTTTAAACCCAAAGATACAAACTGTTTAATCTCATCTATATTTTCGGTTTCTCTCGTACCATCCATTTTAAAGAATAAATGGTCATAGTTAATTTTTGATTTTCTTTCATTCCATTGATTGATGGCTTCTTCTTCTGATGTATAGTCTATAAAATGCAATTCAATAGATTCTCCCAATATACCAAGAGGATATGGTTTACCGAAATTCTCTTGAAATTCTTTGACATACTTCGATTGTGATATGGGTACAAATTGAATGTTTTGGTTGATAATGTTTTCAAAATTACTTACAAGTTTTATAAAGTCCTTGTTATATATATGGATTCCGACAAATGGAGTTTGGTATGGAATACCAAGCGCTTTATAAACTTCAGCTCCCCAAGTGTCATCACTTACAATTGTGAAGCTTTTGTTCTCTATTTTATTCAGATCAAGTGGCTTTCTGTTTTCTGATGCTCTCCAAAGAAGATTGTTCTGATGGATTTCAAATATTCGTTTTATGTGTATGTTTTCAGGATCAAACTTTAGCAGCTCTTCAAATATCAGATAATTCTGTGTGTATTTTTTATCTAAATTTTTCTGACTCCAATGCCCTTCGCTATGAATTCTGTAGACCGCTCCAAAGAAATTATGTATATATGCTTTTCCTTTTGTCATAACTGTCCAGAAGATAGTCAGATCCCAACAGTATTTAAAAGATTCCAATTGAGGTGTATTATCAATGGCGCTGCTTCTGAATACGACGGTTAAGGTTTGTGTTAGCCATTGGTCAAAGAACTTTTCAGGCCCAAATTCAAAACCATCAGGATTGTTTGTAAATAGTTCGGGATAAAAATCAATATCGAACCTTCCTGTATCTTCATAGAACCTTTGGAATCTATGACATGAGATAACAAAGTCCGGATTTTTATCCAGAAATTCAATTTGCCATTTTAGTTTATTTGGTTCTGTAAAATAGTCATCTCCATCCAGTGTAACAATATATTCACCTCTGCATGATCGTAGGTTGTGCAGGCAGTTTTTAGATACACCTATATTTTTATCGTGTAAAATTGGAACAATAATATCCGGATATTTCTTATGGTAATCTTTTATGATTTCTTGCGTGCTATCGGTACTACAATCATCACTGATAACTATTTCAAAAGAATAATCATGAATCTGAGCAAAAATACAGTCTAGTGTGTGTGCTAAATATTTTTCATGGTTATATGTTGTCATTGCAACACTGAACTTAACGGGATATTTTTTTGATAATGTCATAGTCTGTAGGAAGAGTAAAAGTAAAGGACAAAGGTAGATATAAAATTTATTTTTTTAAATTTATCTATAACCGATGTTCAAAAAAAATAAGTTATTTTTAAGTACCATTATCTATATATAATGAAAGATAAAACAAACCATTTAGATAATACATCCAGGACCTTTATAAAACCTATCTATAAAGAAAGATGGGTGAGTATTGCTGTCAGATATGATGAATTCTCCAGATTTGCTTTAACATTTGTAATACCTTTTAAGAAACATTTACATGATAAGTTTTCTGTCTCTTTTTTCTATCATCGGATGGGATCTAAGAATAATGTAATTCAGTTAAATTTCGTTACTTCTCCTTATTATTTTCAAAGAGAAATAAAGCCATTTCTGATTCAGCTGCTCAATACTTATTTCGGAAAAAATTATCTTCAGTCTCATTACGGTGTTGATCATATTGATAGTACTATGTGTGAACATAAGCTTGGCCTTGATGGAATTGATCTGGTTAATCTTAAGTTATTTTCCACAGAAGATTTGTATACAAGTCCGATTACCTATTCAATTGGTGTACAAGGAGGCAAAGCGGTATCAGAGTTTTTATCTGTCTCTTCCGGACTCCTTTTAAGTGAAGCATCTTTAAGTGGTCGATTTTTTCATTGTCAGGAATGCATTGAAAAAGCTATGTCTTTTAATCTTATTTTTATTTGTTCTTTTATTCCTGATAAAAATAGTCACTACCAGTTTCTTTCCTGGGTTATTGATACTATGTTAATTCAATTGAATAATAAATCTGTCGATATATTAGCAGAGCTGGAAGTGTCTTATTTTGAACAAAAGGAACAACTTTCGGCCTATATGGATTACATCGGAGACACCATTACATCTGGGGAAATATTTGAGGATGACTGGATGAATATATGGACAGATGCCTGTCGCAGATATAAGACTATTATTGATACATTAAGTGAATCAGGAAAGCTGACTATGCCTTATGATGTAAAAGATAATCCTACTATACACTTTCCTATTGATAATAAAACATATCAGGATTGGCAGATAGCTTATTTTATGGTATCATCTATAAATGGTCAGATGGAAATTAACTTTAATACTGAGCTGAATATTCTGTTTTGGCTTAAAAGAACACTTCAGGAGTTAAATGTGATTGAATAAAGATTAATCATTTTATTCAATCTATTAATTCCTGAAATTTGTCCATTGAACCCGCAAAGAATGCCAGTATGTTTACTTCTCCTTTAGCTTTTTCACGTTCATTGATATAAAAACTGAATGATTTTATTCTTGATAATAAAAAGTTAAAGTTTTGGTCATGTGGGAGAGATGTGAAATCAAAGTGAAGCCATTGATATTCTTGCTCTATATTTGCTTTTGTCAGGCTTTTGATAGAAAAATCGTTTTCATTTTCGTCTCTGGCAATGATGTCCATAGTTAAACTTGCTTCTTTATCTCCATTCATTAAAATCAGGATATGTCTGTTTTCTTTTTCGGATAGATCAACGTATAAATCAATATTTAAGGGGTGTTCGGGTTCCTGTAAAGAAAGACGAAAGTATTCTTCATCCTGTTTGTCATAGGATATTTTTATAACTTCAGTATCGTTGTTGGTTCTTATCTGGTATGCATTGGCATAAAGGTCAGCATCCAGAAGTCCTGCATTATTTCCATCAAATTCTGTGAAATGGAAGAATCTTTTTCTGACCGGTGAGAATATATTATTTACATCATACTTACTTTGATAATAATATGCTTTTCCTGTATTTAACCAGGTGATTACATCAAAGGTACTTATGGAATATGGAAAGAAGATATCGCTTTGGGGATTCCAGAAATCCATAATGATTAAATTGTCTTTATTTACCAATTCTTTAAGCTTGTTCTTATCATGATGGTTTAAAAAGCAGACTTTATTCTTTACTTGTGTTTTTTGGAAATTATTTATTTCATCTATGTTTTCTCCTTCATGTGAAGCATCCATTTTAAAATAAATATTATCCCATACTATATTGTTTTTTCCATCCTCCCATGAGTTTAATGCATCTTGTTCTGATCTGAATTTTGTGAAATGAATTTCAATGTCATCAAGTTTTCCAATCGGATACTGAGTCCCGTAAGTATGTCTGAACTCCTTTATATTATTGCTTTCAGAAAGATCTATGAATTTTATTTTCTGGTTGATGTAATAACTGAATTTATCTGTAAGTTTAACAAAGTCTTTATTATATATATGGGTTCCGATAAAAGGGGTGAGTCTTGGTAGATTAAAAGCTTTGTATAATTCTTCTCCCCAGTTGTCATCACTTACAATTGTAAAATGCTTATTGGATAAAATTTCTGGATTTAATGGTCTTCGGAATTCACTTTTTATCCAGGGTAAGTTCTTTTTATATAAGTTATAGATTCTTTTCAAATGTATATTATCATGAAAGTCCCGATATAGCTCTTCAATACTAAGGTAATTCAAAGAATATTTCTGTTGGTCTATATGTTTGCTCCAGACGCCTTTGGAATGAATCAGATATACGCCTCCGAAGAAGTTATGTACATATCCTTTTCCCTTGTTTAGTAATGTCCAGAAAATCTGAGTATCCCAACAATATCTGTTAGTCTCAAAATGTGGAGTATCCTCCATGGCACTGTTTCTGAAAACCATAGTCAGAGTTTGTGTAAGCCATTTTTCAAAATAATATTCCTGGCCAAATTCAAATCCATCCGGTTTGTCTATAAAGAGTTCCGGGTGAAGGTCGTCTTCGTATTTCTGCGTTTCTGTATAAAACCTTTTGTATCTGTGACAGGAAATTACATATTGGGGATTTTCATCTAAAAATGTAATTTGTTTTTTTATTTTATCTTGGTCAGTCCAGTAGTCATCTCCGTCCAGTGTAGCTATATATTCACCTCTGCATGACCTGAAATTCTGAATACAGTTTTTGGAAACACCTAAATTTTTGTTATTTAATATTGGTCTGATTATGTGAGGATATTCCTTTTGGTAATCCTTAATGATTTGCCTTGTATTATCAGTGCTGCAATCATCACTTACAACAATTTCATAATTATAATCGTGCTTCTGAGATAAGATACTATCAAGAGCTTTAGCGATATATTGCTCCTGATTATAAGTCGTCATTGCAACACTAAACTTCAATGGATAGCTTTGGGCCATTTTTGTACTGTCTAGGAAACGATGTTTTTTTTAGTTGAAAAGTTCTTATACACAGCTCCTTTTCCGAATCCATCTAAATTAACTCCAGCTCTTTTTTCTTTATTGGAAAGAAAATGTCCGAAGTTTGTAATAAGAGGGAGGTCATAAGATAGCTTGCGAAGAAACAACTCATTGGAAATATTATAATAATCTATGTTGTTATAAGTAATCCAATCATTCATCTCAATGAATGTATAGGTGGTCTTATTATCGGTTGATGTCAGAACTATTTTATTACCTTCTTTTTCCCAATATGCAGCTTCCCATTGATTGTTTTCCAATACGGCAGGAGCAGGAGTGTTGTACATATTGGGAGATAAAATTCCTTTATGAGCTAAGCCATTTTTGTAAAGTACAACCACATTAGACCTTTCTGGTTTTTCATAGTTAATATAAATTTTATGAAAATAATTGGTGTAAAACTCATTTTCAACACGGTTCTCATTTCCATGCTTGATTGCGCGAAGGTAGTTTAAATCCATAATGATGACTTCCTTTTTGCCATTGTGGATGAGTCTTTCATAAAGATCATCATCTTCAAATCCATAACCACTCATTCTTTCATCATACCCGGAAACATCCATAAAATCTTGTTTTGCTGCGCAAAATCTGCCCAAGGCATCTCTTAGATAATAAAATTTTCTTTTTGTATCCGGTACAAGAAAAAGATTTTCCTGTTCCTGAAATTTTTTTGAGATGTAAGCGGCAAATCCTTTACCCAGGTAATTATCAGCATCTGTATTACAGATGATGTCTCCTGTGGCAAGTTTGAACATAAGATTTCTGGAATGACTTCTGTCGAAATAGTCGGCTTCATCATAGCGATAATACACCAGAATACCTTTCTCAATATATTCTGACATTTCAGACTTGATCCATTCAGAGAGGCCATCAGAAGAACTGTAATCCATTACTATAAATTCAAGATTGCCATAAGACAAGTTGCTTTTTATATTCAGAGGAAGGGTCTGTCTTAGATGATGCAGTCTGTTCATGCAGACTGTACAGAAAGAGATTTTTTGTTTCATTGTTAAATAACCAGATCTGTTAATCCATAAACTGCATTAAGTGTTTGCTTCCTCAGCTATCAGTGCGATGCATTCTTTGATTGTATAAATCAGATTGAGTTCATATGCATTTAAAATTCCCAGTTGTGAATTGATTGATCTAAGATAGTACTGAATAACAATCCATTTTTGCTGTTCTTCCTCACTGGCAGCGATACTAGTATTCAGTTTTAAATCTTCGGGAGCAATAAATTCACCGGTGCTTTGAAGAGCATTAACCTTATTGTTGATATTGCAGCATAGATTGTACCAGTCGTTAAGCCATTCATCTTCAAATTCATCATTATCAAGTATTGTAGAGGTAATATAACACACATAATCTCTTAGATTTTCCTTTTGCCCGCTAAAAGTTGATTGTAAACCTTGCAGAAGTTCATTTCTGAACTTTTCCTGATCTTGCCCTCCCTGAGTTACATTTAAAATGTTATTAAAAAAAGATTCATAAAAGTTAGATGCATTTTCAAGGTTT
The DNA here is from genome assembly GCF_000775915.1 of Sporocytophaga myxococcoides. Classification (NCBI taxonomy): domain Bacteria; kingdom Pseudomonadati; phylum Bacteroidota; class Cytophagia; order Cytophagales; family Cytophagaceae; genus Sporocytophaga; species Sporocytophaga myxococcoides. The sequence continues at coordinate 91,067 of NZ_BBLT01000009.1, read as the reverse complement.
TTGTCAAATGCAAGGAAGAGAACGACATGAAGCTGAATTCCTAGTCCTATAGCTGTATCTATATTCCACCCGTCTTCCATAGCTTCGATAAAATCCAATATGGTTGAAGATGATTCTGAGAGTATCTCTTCTGCAAGGGTTGAAGCTTGCAGGCCTCCTGTCTCCATTATATCAAACAGAAAGTAATCATTGATATGAATATGATTATTCGGGTAAGGTAGGAACCAGTCGTTAACAGGCAATTCAATTTTTTTAGCAGGAGCAGGATTACTTTCGAAAAACTCGGTGGCTTTATGTCTGGCAATTGACTTTATCAGTTCCCTGTTGTTTTCGTTACTGATCTCACACATTATAATTGTATTTTCTCCACGATCAAAACTACGATTGAATATTACTTTATTGGTAAGGTCCTTTTCATATAATTCATCTTTGATGGGCAGGACTACATCGTGAATGACTTTTTCTATTTCATTATGATATAGAGAAATAGATATCCAGGGGTTTCGCAATGCTTTCATTTTAATGTTTTTAAAAATGTGTATTAGATCGGTTACAGAGAATTGTGGATTCAAATTAGGTATATAATTTTTGGTGGTTTGTATCTTTTGTTACAATCAAAAAAAAATATGGAACCTATTTTTATAGAAAAATAAATTCAATGGGTCTATTAAAAATCTCTATTTGTACTGTTTGCATGAACAGACTTCATCATATTATGCAGACGCTTCCGGCAAATATTGAAAATAATAAGGACTATCCTGAGGTAGAGTTTGTATTACTTGATTATAATTCTTCAGATGGTTTAGAAGCATGGGTGAAGAATAATATGAAAAAATACTTAGAAACCGGAATTCTTAAGTACTTCCGTACTGAAGAACCTGCTTTTTTTGACAGGACCCATTCCAGGAATTTATTATTTAAGCTTGCATCGGGAGACATCATATCAAATGTGGATGCAGACAATTATACTGGAATTGGATATGCGGCTTATCTTAATGAAGTATTTTCAGAGGATAAGGATATTTATGTTGTCGCTGATACTAAAAAGAGATATTACTTTTTGAGAAATGCTTTTGGCCGGTTTGCTTGCCAGAAGAAGGATTATATAGCAATTGGCGGAATGGATGAAACAATGAAAAGTTATGGATCCGAAACGATTGACTTATACGAAAGACTTTCAAATTTGGGCAGAAAGGAATATGTAATCAAAAATACAAATCTTCTTAAAGCCATTAGTCATGCAGATGAAGAAAGAATAGAGAATGAGTTTTTTTTGAAAAATATAGATCGATTCTATAGTAAGTATCTTTCGCATGATTCATCAGAATTGCTTTTTTTATTTAAAGACCATAATTATGAAAAATGCAAAATAGTGCCGGAAATCATAGAAACTCATTTGCCAGCAACAATTTTGGAAGGGACTCTCGAAAAAGGAACCTGGACTGAAGAGGGGAATAATATCTGGTTAGATGATAAGACTTTTCAGATTGCAGACAAAGGTAGGTTAACAGAGGTAGGAAATAGTGATGGAGATTTTTATAAGATTGATGATGTTCGTTTTCTTCAGAATGTAGCTAAGAATTATTCATTTATAATAAACAATGATAAGCTGGCTCAGAATAAAAGGGATAAAAGTCTTGTGGTAAATGATAATTCATTTGGGAAAGGTTGTGTGACTTTCAATTTTGAGACTTTGGTAAACATATCATAGATACTGCCCATGAAGAAATTTCCTTTCTATTTTCAGCTTGATCAGATGGATTGCGGGGCTACATGCCTAAGAATGATTGCTAAGTATTATGGTAAATCTCTTGCCATTGAAAAGATCAGGGAAAAGTGTTATGTGGGGAGGGATGGTGTATCTTTACTGGGGATCAGTGATGGTGCTGAGAACCTTGGTTTTCATACCCTTGCAGTAAGACTTTCTTACGATGTACTTGCCAATGAAGCGCCTCTTCCTTGTATATTGTATTGGAGAGAGAAACACTTTCTGATCCTTTATAAGGTAACTAAAAATAAATTGTATCTGGCAGATCCTGCTATTGGTTTAATTACCTATACACCTGAGGAGTTTAAGAAAGCATGGATTATACCTAAAGCAAACGAAACTCCGGAAGGATTTGCATTAATGCTGGAGCCAACCCCTGCTTTTTATGAGGATGAAGATAATGTTGAAACCAAAAAGTCCGGTATACGACATTATCTGAAGTATCTTAGACCCTATAAGAAATATTATTTCCATCTTATTCTAAGTCTCACAGTTGCTACTGTAATCTCATTGTTACTGCCCTTTCTGACTCAATCAATGGTAGATGTGGGTATTAATAATCAGGATGTCGACTTTGTATATATAGTTTTAATTGCTCAGATAGTTTTGTTCCTGAGCAGTAAATCAGGAGAGTTTGTTAGAGGATGGATTTCGTTTCATATGATCAGTAAAGTGAATGTAACCATTCTTTCTGATTTCCTTGTAAAACTAATGAAACTTCCTGTAGCCTACTTTGACAGAAAAACTCCGGGAGATATACTCAAGAGAATTGAAGACCATGAAAGGATACAATTGTTCTTAACAACTACGTTGGTTCACTTTGCATTCTCGCTGATGAGCATGGTTATATTCGGAGGGATCTTAGCATACTACAGCATAGGTCTCTTTCTGATATTTGCTGTTGGTAGTCTTTTGTATTTTACCTGGATATTTTCATTGCTTGCCAAAAGGAAAGTGCTTGACTACAGAAATTTTGACCAGGCAGTTCTGAGTGAAAACAATACAATCGAACTTGTGACCGGAATGCAGGAAATTAAGTTACAGAATTGCGAAAGGCAGAAAAGGTGGGAATGGGAGAAAATTCAGGCAAAGAAATTCAAGCTTGGTATAGATGGAGTGAGGCTTGGTCAGATTGAACAGACAGGCTCTTCCATTTTATATGAAGTAAAAAATATCCTTCTGACTTTTTATGCAGCAATGTTAGTCATTCAAGGCGAAATGACACTGGGTATGATGCTCGCAGTCCAATATATTGTTGGGCAGCTTAACTGGATGACTGTTGATATAATCCGATTTGTTCATGATACTCAAAATGCTCAATTAAGTATAAGCAGATTATCAGAAATTCATGAAATGCCTAATGAAGAAACAGAGGAATCTGTTTTGGATGCTGAAATGGAACGTGTTCAGGATATAGTATTCGAAAACGTATCCTTTCAGTATGGAGGTCCTAGATCTAAGATGGTACTGGAAGATATTAATCTGAGAATACCTCATAATAAAGTAACAGCAATTGTTGGTACAAGCGGAAGTGGCAAGACTACCCTTTTGTCTTTACTTCTTAAATCATATAAGGTAACGCATGGAGCCATTAAATTTGGTAAATCGAATATCAATAACATAAGCTTTAAATCCTGGAGGAAAAAATTTGCCTGTGTTACTCAACAAAGTTTTATATTCTCAGATACCATTGCAAGAAACATTGCAGTCGGTGAAGAGATCATAGATAAAAAAAGGATGAAAGAAGCAACTCTAACTGCTAATATCCGCGATTTCATAGAAGAGCTTCCAATCGAATATAATACAAAAATTGGAGCCAATGGTGTGGGACTTAGTCAGGGACAGAAACAAAGAATACTGCTTGCCAGAGCTGTTTATAAAAATCCTGAAATTCTATTGCTGGATGAAGCAACAAACTCTCTCGATGCCAATAATGAAAGAGTAATTATTAACAATCTCAATGAATTTTTTAAAGGTAAGACAGTTGTGGTCGTGGCGCACAGACTTAGTACAGTGAAAGATGCCGATCAGATAGTCGTATTGGAGAAAGGTAAAATTGTTGAGGTTGGCAATCACGAATCATTGATTAAAAGCAAAGGGGCTTATTTTAATCTGGTTAAAAATCAACTAGAACTGGCAAGCTGATGGTAGAAATAGAAGATAACATAAGAAGGAGTGATGCCGTTCATGAAATGATGGCCCGCACTCCGCCATGGATTGCAAGGACAGGAAGCATCTTACTGTTTATATGGTTTTGTATTCTGATTACGTTAAGTTTTATAATCAAGTATCCTGAAATTCTGGATGGTCCGATTAACATTACTACAAAAACACCTCCTGCTGAACTGGTAGCAAAAGCAAACGGTAGAATTAATCTATTAGTAACTAATAATGATAAGGTTAGTAAAGACCAGATCATTGCCTATATTAAAAATCCTGCTTCCTTTGAAGAGGTCGTTTTACTCAATAAGCTTATGCCATTTTTCGAAGGCCTTGTAAATAATCCGGCTAAAATCAGGTCAAAAATGGACTCAATACCTAACCTCACCAATCTTGGTCAGGTGCAGAATGCTTACAATGCTTTTGTCAGTAAGTTGTTTGCCTATGACCTTACTTATACACTTGAAAAGAATAAAAGGCTTGTAGCCAGTAATCTTGAACAGGTAGGTACTTTAGAAAGAAAAGCTATTTTGTTGGATGAGAAGGATAAAGTTCTTCAACAGGAATTACAAATAGCTGAAGATAATTTTAAGAAAGACCAGTCATTGTATGAAAGAGGTCACATATCCAAACTTGATTATGATGCTTCCAAAACAAATTTTCTTCAAACCAGAAAAAATATTCAAACCAATAGACAAGCATTGATAGAAAACAGACAGAACCTTCAGCATCTTACTTATAACAATAATGAACTTACATTAAATGATAAGGAACAGAAAGAATCACTGAATGTGGGAATAAAAGCTTCTTATAATATACTTGTTTCAGAACTGAAAGCCTTTAAAGAAGAGTTCTTCATGACTTCACCTATTTATGGAAATGTTACTTTTTTTGATGTATGGAATAACAATCAGTTTGTAAATAAGGGAGATCAGGTAGCATTTATAGTTACGGATTCCAAAGATATTTTAGGTAAGCTTCAGGTAAAGGGTAATAAATTCGGAAAAGTCAAATTAGGACAAAAAGTTAGAGTTAAGTTGAATAGTTATCCAATGTCTGAATATGGAATATTGTTTGGTAAAGTCAGTAATATATCAAAAGTTAATAAGAATAATGTCTATGTAATTGATGTAGATCTTCCGGATACTCTTATTACAACCTATAAGAAGTATATTCCATATAAGCATGAAATGAAAGGGCTAGGTGAAATCATTACGGAGAATATGAGTATTATCGAAAGGATATTCTATCATATGAGATCTTTAGGGAGAAAAGAATATATCGGAGACGAAGAACTACAAAAGAAGCTATGAAAAAATCAAAGAGAATATTATTCCTGGGTGGTTCTAAATTTCAGATTCCACCGATCATTTATGCCAAATCTCAAGGACACCATGTAATAACATGTGATTATCTCCCTGATAATCCAGGACATCAGTTTGCAGATGAATATTGTAATCTTAGTACGACTGATTTTGATGCTGTTTTGCAATTGGCCAAAGAAAGAAATGTCGATGGTATTGTTGCTTATGCATCTGATCCGGCGGCTCCAACCCAGGCTTATGTGGCGAATGAGATGGGTCTTCCGTCTAATCCCTATGAGTCTGTAAAGATACTAGCAAGGAAAGATTTATTCAGAGATTTTTTATCGAAGAATAATTTTTATGTTCCTAAATCCCAAAGTTTTTACAGTTTAGAAGATTCTTTGAATTGGTTCAGAAAAATTAATAGGCCTGTCATAGTTAAGCCTGTAGATTCATCAGGAAGTAAAGGGGTGAGTAAAATATATGATGAAAGTCAGCTTGAAGAATCATTTAACTATGCACTTTCTTTTAGCAGAGAAAAGAAGGTGGCTATCGAAGAGTTTTTTGTCAGAGATGGATATCAGGTGGCAGGAGATGGTTTTGTTGTGAATGGCAAGTTAGTCTTCCGTTGCTGGGCTAATGAACATTTTGACAAACTCTGTAATCCTTTTGTTCCTATTGGCGAAAGTTTCCCATCAATCATGACGGAAAAAACTCTTGAACAGGCTCACAGGGAAACTCAGCGCCTGCTTGATTTATTAAAAATTCAACAAGGAGCTCTAAACTTTGACTTCCATTACGATAAAAACGGAGATTTCTCTTTCCTTGAACTAGGACCCAGGAACGGAGGAAATCTTATACCTGAAGTGATTAAATATTCTACTGATGTAGATCTTGTAAAATACACCGTAGATTCAGCCCTTGGAGTAGATTGTTCGGAGTTATCACAGGTGGAAGCTGTTGGTTTTCATTCATCGTATATGCTGCATGCACTCGAAGATGGGATTGTTAAAGATATCTGGTATAGTAAGGAGATACGAAAGAATATTCTGGAAGAAAGTATATTTATTAAAAAAGGAGACAAGGTTAGCAGATTCAACGGTTCTAATCATACTCTTGGTACAATGATTATGAAATTTGAATCAAGAGATGATATGATAGAAAAGATGGATAACATGGAAAAATATCTTAAAGTGGTGTTAGAGTAGAAGTTTTTGTATCCATATGTAACTTTTGTTACAGAGATTTAATGTGTTTTGATTTAATTTAGCCTTATACATAAACGGTAATTTATTTTTAAAATCAATATTCATGTTTCATACTTTTATAAAAGATATCAGCTATTCTACATCAATTGATTTTCCTGAGCAATTAAAGAAATTGATAAAAGAAACCAAGGTTGTTCATTTAAAAGACCTTCCTGAAAATATTGATTACAAAGAGTTCTATTCTGACCTTGTTCTGCAGTTGGGAGAGATTGTTGGTATCGGAGAAGATGCATTAACAGGTAATGCAACTCAGGAACAATGGACAGATATTCGGTACGATAAAGCCAGGGAAACAACATTCAGACATAGTAATACAAGGCAACCGCTACATACGGACGCCGCTTATGCAAGCTTTGATCTTGATGTAAATTTTTTCTTTTGTCTTGAAAACGCTGAAATAGGAGGGGCTACCACATTTGTGGATGCTGAATCCATCATTTATATTCTTTCCAAGTATGAACCAGAGTTGTTTGATAGAATTCAGAAAACTGAGGTGAAATTTGGAAAAGGTGAAGATCAAAGAAAGACAAGGAAGATTATATATAGAGAAGACTCAGTGCTTAAGTTAAACTGGAATTATTACAGAGTTTCTCCTGAAAATACAGTTGATGCAAAAGCATTGTGTGAGGATTTTCATAATTTTCTTGAGAACAGAATTGTAGCGGCTGGATTACAAACTCCTGTTACATTAAAAGTTGGAGATGGCTTATTTTTTCATGATACTACCATCTTGCATGGGAGAAATTCTTTTTTTGGAGAAAGATGTCTGATTAAAGGTGGCTTTAATTTTAACTGATTATAACTTAATAATATACCAATACAGTAAGATAATTATTTTATTATGGAAAATTTAGAAGAAAAAGCATCCGACACCCCCGAAGTACCTAAGGAAAATGAAGGTTCAGAACCAAAAGGAAAGAAAAAGAAAGTATCTCTTTCTGAATTCAAGGTAAAAAGCTTTGTAACCGATGTAAAAGTGGAACAGATGCAGTTCTTAAAAACTGCAGGAGGTTAATAAAAACAATTAAGTATTCAGAAAATTTCAATATCATTTCATTCATGAATAAAACACCGGAAGTTTCATGTATTTGTATCACTCATAACAGAGTCGATATGTTCAGGAGAGCCAAAAAATGTTTCCTGAATCAAACCTATGAAAATAAAGAATTAGTGGTTTTGTTCGAAAATGATCCTGCTACTGAAGAACATGTGAGAAATTCTTCTGAGTATTCGTATTTTGAACTTCATGAATTATCAATGCCCTCTCCATTTGTTATTATTCAGTTTGAAGATGAAAACGGAGAGGCTTATAATTCTGATTTACGACAAAAAGCATTATTGAGAAACAGTGAAGGGCATGTTTTAACATTTATTAACAGTAAGTGGGAGTATATTTACATAAGCCCTTTAGTATTTGAGTTTACCTTAATACCAGTTGATGATTATTCTTTTAAAATTCAGTGGAATGACCTGTGGTTCAATATCAATAAAAATGGATCAATTGCATTAACTGCAAGTGAATTTGATGCAAAGGTTTATGGAAGTACAGAGTTAGTTGACACTTCTGTACGCCTGGATCTTGATTGCTTTGATCCTGAAAACAGAAGCCTTGAAAGATATGGCTGGGAGAAAAAATCAATAAGACCTGTTGAGAGTAGTAATATTGTTTTCTATAAGATCATTGCAAAACAAAAGATGTCTCTTGGTATGAAAAGGAATCTTTCTATTAGAGCATCTCATGGTGACTATATCTGTGTCTGGGATGATGATGATTATTATTCTGAAAACAGAATTTATAATCAAATGAGTTTTCTTCAGTTTTCTGAGAAAATGGCTTGTTCTCTCGCTTATGAGATCTTTTTTGACCATAATTCAGGACGGGCATATTATAACTTTGAACGTTCTACAGGACATGAAAATTCTCTTCTTTTCAGTAAAAAGGATGCAGGACAATATGGCAATCTCAATGTAGAGGAAGATACCCCGCTATTGCTTAATTTCTATAACAGAAATCAACTCGCAGTTATGGATGATCCTGAACTGTACATCTATAATTTTCACAAAAGAAACACTTGTACAAATTCTCACTTTCAGATGTTTATAGGAAGGTCAACGCTTCTTGATAATGATTATACCTTAAAAATAAAAGAACTGCTTGAATTGCCAGTCTAACCCTAATATTTAGTTTCTGCAAGTTGTAGAGTGAGGTAAATGAACAATAGGTCAAAGATAATCCTTATATTTTTTTTATTTATTGCCGGAACTAAAGCTTTTGCTCAGGGAAAATTAAATCTTGAAGCACTGATATCTCTGGCCGTAAAACAAGATTTCTCTGTCCAGCTGATTGAACAGGAACTTAATAAAGCGCAGATAGAACAAAAGATAACAAAGTCCAGTATTTTGCCAACCGTTAGTTTTAACAACTGGAACGGCTATTATGATGGCCGGTATTATGATCCTTTAAAAAATGATTTTTTCTATAATCCTACTATGGTAGGCAATATGGGTCTAACTTCAACATGGGGTATATACAATGGTGGTTATAGAAATACAAAACTATCAATAGACCGAATCTCGATAACTATACAATACCTGAATCTTGAAAAGAAGAAAAGAGAGATAAGCCGTGAGATAATTGGTCTGTATAGTGCAATTGTTCAGGCGAATAATCTTATCAATATTTATCAGAAAAAAATAGATATATATACTGCTGAAACGGCAAGGATAAAAGAACTTTTCTTACTTGAAAAAGTGACAGCAGTAGACACTTCGGTTGTGGCACTGATGAGAATTGATGCGGAAGATAAACAACTGCAGCTCAAATACAAACTAGAGCTAGATCTTCATCAGCTTGGTTTACTTACTAATGAAAGTTTATTACTTAGTGATATTGAAAATAATCCTGAATTTAGTTTTGAACAATTTAATCCGAATGAATCAAAATACAATATTTATGATGATACGACAGCACTTAAAAACTCTTCTATCAGTTATAGGATTAAAAGTTTGGAAATTGAGAAAGCACGTTATTCGACTGAGTTGCAGAGAACACAGTTCAAACCCTCAGTTAAATTTGAGGCAGGTGTAAATACAGGTTACTCTTCCAACCTCCGGCATGAAGCTGCTAATATGAACTCTGAAGGTAAATATGTTTTCTTTAAGCAATTTGAAAGCAATAGATATAATTCTACAAGTTTAAATATCTATATTCCTGTTTTTGACAGGAGAAACAAGCTTCTGGAGCGGCAGAACAGAGTAGGAGAGAACATGGCAAAAATAGAAGGGGCTCAGACAGGAAGAAAAATTTTTATAAAGTATTCTTTGGCAAAGAAAGAATTAAGCGTAAAATATAAGAAATTGAAAATTTCTCAGATACAGGTTAATGAGATTAATAAACTTCTTGTGAACTATAAAGAGAGATTTGCACTCGGGAGATTGCGTGTTAATGATCTCTTAATTGCCAATGAAAAGCTTATCGAAGGAGAAATAAATTATAGTAATAACTATTTTGAATTTTATAAAGCACTTAAAACTTTTGAGCTTGATTATACAGGCAATCTAAGTTACTGATCTGTTTCTTAAAAGTAACCAACATATTCAGAAGGAATTTTTGTTATTGGCTTTATTCTGATATCTTTAAAAAAGACTTCAGCAGCTTCACTTTGAAGCTGTATTTTGCCTTTAGTCAATGGCTTTAGTATGCCATCCATATAGGATGAATTGGATAGGGCCATGACCACTTTACCATTAACGATATGTAAACTCTTGTCACCATAAGTAATCAGCTCCAGCTCATTCCAGTTGTTACCAGGCAGCTCGTTATTACTTCCTGCTTTGCAAAAATTTCCGGCTATAGTACCCTCTCCGAACGAAGTTAACTTTCCCTTCTGAGCATAAATGTAAGATTGGTTATCGTATTCCTTCAATGCTTTAATAACTATATTTGAATTGGCTATACACCAATAATCCCCCATACTTTGTTCAATGATCTGAAACTCCTGAGACAACATCCACGATCTCCAGTAATCTACTCCGCATTCTCCCTGGGAATGATACAGAATTCCTGAATCCTTTGATTCATTTAATCTTGGAACCCATTTTTTAGTACCCCATTTTACTTTTAGTTTGAGATGATAATTTTCAAATGATTCTTTAGTGTAAACACATCCATATATTTCTCCTGAAATTCTTAGCACAGGGTCACCATTTTCTTCAATAACAGTAAATACATCATTGACATTTTTATTATACCCTATCGGCTTTAGTAATTCTCCCTTTTCATTTACAGGTGCTAGTCCTTTGTAGCCATCTTTATGGGGAAAGCTTAAATACATTTCCCATTTTGACAAATTTGTATCCAGCAATGTGATCCATTTCGATTCAGTACCTTTTGCTCCGGAAAATAGAATCAGGATTATGATAGATGAGAGATAGACAAACTTTTTCATGATATATAAATTCATATAAATATAATACCTCATGGATAATTCATGCAATATGTCTCTAATAGATAAGACTTTTTGTTTAAAGAGATCTCATATTAAAATTTATCTTTTATTTGAAAAGTCTTAAATATTTAAAAAAAATAGCTGAATTATTTCTCGGTTTTATTTGAACTTAATTATTTGTCTTATTGGGGATTGGATGCGTTAATAATGAAGTGGAAATATATTCTTATCTTTTAGAAAAAATCCATTTTTTTGAAGAATGTAAGAAACTGAAACTGGAATGCTTCGTACAGTACTTATAGCTAACAGGAAACCCTATGGAATTAGAACTTGATACCCTCATTGAAGCCGAATTCTTTAATTTATCCTCAGATCTTATGATGGTAATGAAAAAAGGACGGCTTATGCAGGCAAATTCTGCATGGAAACAAATTTTGGGCTGGACACCCGAAGAAGTTAAAGGCAGACAATTAATAGATTTCATTCATCCAGATGATGTGGAAATGGCCCTTCATGTGGGAAAAGCAATTTATAAATCCGGCATTGATGTTTATGTGGAAAATAAATACCTTGCTAAAGACGGTTCTTATAAGTGGATAAGCTGGAAGACCTTTACTAAATCAGGACTTATTCTTGGGATAGGAAAAGAGATTACTCAGGATAAGGAAAAAGATGCTCATTATAGAAAAATCAACAACTACAGAAATACTCTGCTCGAAAATTCAAGATACCTCGTCATATCTCTTGAGAAAAATGGTATTATCAGAACTTTCAATAGTGCAGCTGAAAATATCCTTGGATACAGGGCAGCAGATGTTGCTGAAAAAATAACACCAACTTTATTCTTCAGTAAATCAGAACTGGAAGAAAGAAGCCGTGAGCTGGAAACAAAAATTGGCCAGCCGGTAAATTATGGATTTGATTACTTCCTTAAATCCGCTCAACACAATATTGTCAATGAGCAGGAATGGCTTTGGAGGAAAAAGGATGGTTCTCAGGTACCTTTGCACTTGTCTGTGTCACCGGTGCGAGATGAGCATAATGAAATTTCAGGTTTTTTAATAATCGGAAGTGATATCTCACAAAAAAGAGCAGCCCAGAAAAGGTTAAAGGATAGTGAAACAATATTCAAGGCTATGAATGATGCTAGTCCTCTGGGGATATTCCTTACCGATGCCAATGGGGAGTGTATTTATTCGAACCGGGCTTTTCAAAGTCTGACAGGTTTAGATTTGCCAGATACTTTTGGGTTCTTTTGGAATAAAATTGTTCATGAAGAAGAAAAAAGTGAAATACTACAATTATGGGATACTGCAATCTCAAGCAATACTAATTTTCAGAAAAAAATAAAACTGGTATCAGCAGACAATACGATAAAATGGGTTGATGTAAATGCGGCACTTATCAATGAGCATGAGCCATCTCTGGGATATGTAGGTATCGTTATGGACATCACCAAGGAGATAGAAAGTAAGAGAGAACTTGAGGGAACTCTTCTTACATTAGAAAAGAGCAATAAAGCTTTAGATAACTTTGCATATGTTGTCTCTCACGACCTTAAAGCTCCGTTAAAAAGTATTGCTGCAATGATTAACTTCATTGAAGATGATCTTAAGTCCGGAGGCAATAACGCTTCAGAATATACTAAATTACTGATGGGCCGTGTTTGTAAGATGGCAGAAATCATCGAAGGTGTCCTTGATTTTTCAAGAATAGGACACCAGGCCGTGAGAAAAGAATTTATTAATGTTAAACAGTTGGTAACAGACCAGTTAGAATTTCTCACAGTAGAAAAGCCAGCTGACATTCGTATAGAAATGGAGGAGTTTGAAATTTTTGAATCTAAAATTCTACTTACACAGATCTTTTCAAACCTTATAAGCAATGCTGTTAAATACAATGATAAAGATAAATGTAAAATAACTATAAGAGGACAACTATCTGACGGGCATTGCTATTTTGAGGTAGAAGATAACGGACCTGGTATTCCTGAAGAATATCATGAAAGAGTGTTTGGCCTATTTAATACTTTAAGAGATGAAAGGGTAAAAGACAGCACAGGTATTGGTCTTGCTATTGTGAAGAAAATCATTGAAGAGGAACTGAATGGAAGCATTCGTATTCAAAGTAAAATGGGACAGGGGACAACATTTGTCTTCTCCTGGTAGTAGAAAGCAGGAACAACAACACCAACAGTTTATAGCAAGGGCAACATAACTTCCAAAGTACTCATGCTGTTGTTCAAACTGTTGCTAATATTATTTTTAACAATAGACTAAAAATAAAACCGTAAAAAAAAGAGACTACATGAAAGCAGTCTCTTTTTTATTTATTCAACAATTATAATTAATGTATCAGAGGCTCAACAGCAACACAATGTTTTTAAAGTGCTCTTGCTGTTGCTCTATTCCGTTGCTAATTATTGTAGCAGCGGAATAAGATGTATCACAGCAATGGCAATACTTACAAGGAGGTTAAGAGTAAAAACTCCCACTATATACCGCATTGGTAAGATTGAAATATTGCTTACAAGCACTGCAAATGTAAACAAAGCGAATATAAGCACACTTATGTCAGAAAATGCAGCATTAAAATAAGCTATTAATAACAATAACGGAGGCGCAACAATACAACCCTGAATGATTATAAGTGCCCCGGCAATGGGGAATCTGTAATTTTCAAGAGAATCACACCATTTCTCTATTTTTGACCAGGTAGAAACATTTGCATCATTGGTTAAAATCTGACTGGTATATGATTTTGTTATAGTTCCCATAAGTTTTTGTTTATGTTTATAATACAAATGTATTCTAGCTCTATAAGATTAATAATGACATAAGTTACCCTGAAAGATGATTTTTGTCAGCATTTGATACTTAGGGAAGTTGAAATTGGAAGGACCGGTAACCGGACTACAAATTAAATGAAAAAATAACAGAGTGGTTTTGTGGATTCCTCGTATTCAGAAATCCACAGAACCACAAATTACAATCATATTATTGTTTGCCTTGAACTATCTTCTGTTGAGGAATTCTTATTTCATAGCTTTCTTTTTTCTTAATCCTAAGTTTAAAATTATCGGTATTGTTAAACCATGGATTTAATTGTCTCAGTTCTTTGTAGGTTGTGTTGTTCTTTTTGGCAAAATCTACAAGGTTATCTATATCATTGTTAACTGTAATGGTATAGAATTGAAATGGCTCATATTTTTCAGTATGAGGAACAAAATATCCATAAGTTTCAGGATTTTCCAGAATTAGTTTTAAAGCAAGTATCCGATAGACATATCTTGAGGTTTCTGAATTGAGGTGCAGGTCAAAGAAATTATCAACTTTCTGACTTTTCAGCCTGTTTTTGATACCTTTCATTCCCACATTATAGGAGGCAGCAGTAAGTACCCAGTTATTAAGATTGGAATAGGCCCATTTTAAATATTTGCAGGCGGCTTCTGTAGCAAGTTTAGGATCTCTCCTCATATCGACATCCTGATTCATTTTGAGATCATAATCCTTGGCTGTTTTTTCCATAATCTGCCACATCCCCATTGCTCCTGCATAGGAGGCAGCATTATTGTTAAACTCACTTTCTATTACAGCAAGGTACAGAAAATCAGGGTGTACTCCGGATTTTTGAAGAATTTCAGTTACAAATGGTCTCCATCGTTCTACATTCTTGATAACGAGCAGAGTGTGAGTCTGACGAAATGTGTTTACCATCAGTTCATACTCTAAGGCTTCTCTTACATCGGTTCTTTGAATGGGAATAGTTTCTCCTGCAAATGTTACTACATCCGGCATTGGCACAGAGGTAATGCGCTGGATAGGTATACTAATGCTATTCGCACTCCCGATAGCGTCATCTGCCTTACCCTCATTGTTTACTGATAGGTTTTGTTCTGGGGCATTCCCTGATTTACAGGCCAGTAAAAACAGTGATAGTAAGGGAATAAGTAACGACTTTTTCATGCTTTTTGAACCGATTGAATTTTTATTGTTTAGTCAGTAACGAAATTCTTAATGGAAGGATAAAATTATTTAACTAAAATTAAAAAAGAATTAATAAATGGCCTGATTGCAAATTCCTTTGTGAATTTCTGAAAAAAATAAGATTTAAAAAACTCTTTAAAAATTGAATAATAAGGAAGGGGGAGGACTGATTCCTAAGAGTTAATCAGTCGTGCTCCTGTGCCTATTGCAATCGTATCTTCTATACCTCCAATTATAGTATCTTCAATTTTATAACCTTCTGCAAAATATTTCCTCGCATAAAAGCTGGCGTAAGTCATTGCTAATGCTGATAGTCCACCAAGCAGCAATCCGGTTGATCTTTTTTGTTTATATGCCTGAAATATTGTAGCGCCTACTAATGCCCCGGAGATAATTCTTGTTATTAACTGAGGGGCAGATGTTCTATTAGGTGTAGATGGTAATTTATCCCCTACAATTTCTCCAGCACTTATAATTTTGGTAATAACATTGCTGGCTGGTAATTGAAGAAATGCCAGACCAGAATTTAAAGAGCCTCTGAATGATTTTTTAGTCAAAAGGTGTGATGCCAGAGAGGGGGCAAATGTAGCTCTCATTCCTGCAATTGCACCGAGTCCCAAAGCTAGTTTTATTGCTTTTTTTTTATTCCTTTTCATAAATTCTCTTAGCCGATAATTAATCAATTCATCTACTCTATTCTTTTAACATGAACTGAAAAATTAAAGTTTTTTAATGGATATTGATGTTTGGTACCAATACTCCAACTCTTATTTTTTCTGTTTTTCAGTATCTTTCATGTTAATGGTATTGTCTATATTGGGCAATAATACTTCAATAAAGGCATTGCTGATAAGATTACTTATAACAGGCCAGATCTGAATATCCGGATTTTTTAGTTGACCGGAAAAAGGAACTTTGGTTGCTACGCGATCTTTGGGATGGTTTTTAAATATCTCAGCTAATCCCTCAATCGCTGCTTCATATAAGAATCGAAGAGGTCCTGGCTTTTCTTCCTTTGGTTTTAGTACATTCAGATTTTCAATAAGGGGTTTTACATATCCTTTAATACCTCCGTCTTTACCTGCAGCTTCTATATAAAGACCGACTGTGCCTTCCTGAACATCAAAGTTACCATAGGCTTTAAAAAAATCGTTTAATTCTGTTGCAGGAAGTTTTTCCATTTTTGCATCCATGTTGAAATACGGACTATCTGCATAAGGATCAAATTCTAAAGTAAAACTGAAATGACCTGTTTTCATAACTTTGCCTGTTGCTGTTATATTTGCCACAAGCGTCTTGGAAAGCTTTTCGCTGTTGGTAAGGTTATTGGCAACTGTATGTACAGACTGCAGGTATAAATTGATATCAGGACTGGCAGAGTAATCTCTATAGTGGATTTCACCATTTAATACTTCAAAACGGTTAATTTTTAGCGGGAATAATTTCTTTACAGGTTCTCTCCAGTCATTGTTCCCACCGTTTTGACTTGTTCCTTTGGAACCATTTACAAAATTGAGTGCACTGTTATAAATGATTACTTCTCCGACTAATGCTCCTTTAAACAGAGCTTTCCACTGTATTGAAAGGTCAGTTTTTTTTGCAAGAAAAAAAGGGACGTATGATTTGCCTTCTGTCTTCTCTATATTGAGGTGGTGAATGGTATATGCTCCTCTTATAAGATGAATGTCAATGTTTTCAACATGTCCCTTATATCCATTAAGCTCAGAAAGTGTATTATTTACATATTTTAAAACAATGTAAGGAAGCGCCAATCTGAATGCAACCAATATTCCAAGCAGTATCACGCCGATCTTCAAATACAATTTCTTTTTCTTCATTGCTTTGGTTATGAATGTTAAAAAAGAACAGAAGGAGTATGGGGATTGTTTAGCTATATAAGGGAGAAATTAATTTTTAATAAGGATGAACTTATTAAAATGGTCTGAATATTAGTTGTTTAATTTGAAGGTGTTTCATTATTTTTGAATGTTGAATTTCTTTCCTTTTTTTTGAAGGTATGACATAAAACATAAAATCCAGCCAGAACCAGAGGAATACTTAATATTTGTCCCATATTAAGACTTAAACTGTCTTCAAACGTTTCCTGATTTTCTTTTAGAAATTCAACCAAAAACCTTTGCCCAAATAGGGCAATCAGGAAAATACCGAAAATCATTCCGTTGTACATTTCATGACGTCGGTTCTTCCAGATAAAAAACAATATCAGAAAGAGGATAAAGCAAAAGATTGCTTCATACAATTGACCAGGATGTCTGGGTATGTTATCTACCTGCTTGAATATAAATGCCCAAGGAACATCAGTAGGTTTTCCTGTTATTTCTGAATTAATAAGATTTCCCATACGAATGCATCCACCTGTCAGTGCAACTACAATTACAAGCCTGTCAAGCATCCAGAGGTAATTATAATTTTTGTTCTTGCAGAAAAGGTACAGACCGGTTAAAATTCCGGCAGCACCGCCATGACTCGCAAGTCCAGCATATGGAGGCAGGATAATCTGAAGTGGATTTTCTATAAATGCATATGGTTCATAAAACAGGAAATGCCCGAATCTCGCACCGATAATGCTTGAAATAAAAATATATATGGTCAATGATTCAACATCCTCCTCAGGCTTGTTATCCTTCCTGAAAAAATGGAACATAATCTGTTGGCTTAGAAGAAATCCTAATAGCCATGTGACTCCATACCATCTCAAGGGCCAGTCGATTCCGGGAATAGTAAAGATGTCAGGATTAGGATTCCAAATTATATAATCTAAAAGCATAAAAGAAAAAGTAATGATAAAGATGGCTAATTAGCTATATTTTAGTTCTTATCAAAGATATAATCTTAATTGATTTGAAATAAAGAATAGCTGTAAGGAACTTTAGTTGGATATAAAGAGTAGAAGGGTAGAAAAAGCTTATTACATATTTATCCTTTTACCGTTTTCCATAAATATTAAATCTATAATATAATCCAACTCTGTAAACCATTGAATTAATATTTAATTTAAAAAGTGAATTTTCATATATAGGATTTAAAGAATGCATATATGTTAATCCTCCTGTGAGGACAATGTTATTTTTCAATTTATAGCCAATTGAAATATCTGCGAATAATGAAGTTGTCAAGTTTTTGAAATTGTCAGAATAATCCTTTGTTCCAGTAGAGTCGTTGTAATATTTTTTAAGTTTGTTTTTCATGGACTCATTTCCACTGATAAAATTAAAGCAAACTCCACCTCCAATGCCTCCCCAAAGATTCTTCCTGAATTTGCTGTACATAAAAGAAACCGGAATAGAAAAGAAGGAATACCTTTCTGTAACAAATACATTAGTGCTTTCAAAGGGTGAAGGAGAAGAAGGTGGTGTTTTAGATGGTCCTTTTTTTAAGTCTCTGAATGAATTCTGAATTGTAACTTTCTGAATTCTTAATCCTGTTCCGAACATAAATCCTTTTATAGATATACCGAAAAGGAATGTTGGAAGTATGTTGTTTTCCGACCTGTTATTCCAGTCCAGGTCTTCCTTCCAATTAAGCTGAGAATTACTTTTGTATTTCAGATAATTTTTCTGTAAACCTAAGTCGATTGCTACGAAATATCTCAAATTCTCCTGCTTGTATGAAGGAGGATTTTTCTCTCTTTTATTTAATGTATCCGAATCAATAGATTTCTTCTGCCTGTGATAGCGAGCAGACCATCGTAATTCTTTTCTGTATATTCGATTAAGAATTATTCTATCTTTCCTGGAAAGCATAGTTGAATATGATGAAGAATATATAGGCTTAAGCTTTTCGTTTTGTTCGGTTATTTTTACCTCAGTGGAATCAGAAAGTACCGATGATTCACGTGAGTTTGATTCATCTTTGTATACAGCAACTATTCTCCCGATGAGGACATAATTAAACCCTGTGTTTTTAAATATGACAGAAAACAGATCAAAGAGTTTTATATCATTATAGTTGCAGGGAGAAATCATAATATCAGCAATACTGCTGTTCGAAAATGAAAATTTTATGGAGTTTTCCGCATTGATTTTATTCAAAGCATCTGATAAATTGCCTCCGTTCCATGAAAAATTAACCGATCTTTCCAAAGTGGATTCGGACAATTTATTGAGATATTGGGTGTCCTCAGAATGATTTTGACAAACTGCAGCAAAAGAAATAAAAAAAATGGCCAGGAAGGTACTTAATTTATTTACAACCTTCTCCAGAAATATAAATCTCATCCTTTCTTTTTTCTACCTTATACGATGTTGTAATTTTTAGGATTTGAATAGCTTCATCCAGGCTAAGCTGAGTAAAGTCACCCGTAAAGGTACATTTTGAAATTGATTTGGCAATGGATATTTTCTGGTTATATTGTCTTGACATGAGTTCAGCTACATCTTCTATTGTTGAATTTTTGAAGTTCAGGATACCCAATTTCCAGAAAATAAAATTATCAGGATTAACCTTAGCTAATTCAGTTTCACCTTCTTCATAAATTTTTAACTGTTCTCCCGCTTTTACTTCAATTCCTTGTCCCATATTTTGGGGATATATTCTAACAATGCCTTCAGTAACAGAAATTTCTTTGAAATTTTCATCCTTCATATTCCGAATGTTGAATTTGGTGCCTACCACAAGAAGATAATGCTTGTCAAAGTGGATGGTAAACGGCCTGGATTTATCCGGTTCAATTTCGAAATACACTTCTCCTTGGATGGATAAACTTCTTTCGTTTTTAAAATTATCCTTTAATGCTACGGATGCTGTTTTATTCAATGTGAGTTGAGAGCCATCCGGTAAAGTATATTCAAGTACTTTTTCTTCGGAAGAAATCAGAGAAGTAGCTTCTGTTGATGCTGTTCTATTCGTTATATTTGATTTGATGGGTAGTTTTTCCTCTGTAGGAGAATTTCCAATTTTATTAACATCTTTTATACTATCGACTATTGGTGAATCTCTCTTTACTTGCTGGGTCTTGTTTGCCAATATAGGAGTCGTCGGTTGATTATCTTTTAAATAAAGAATACTTATCAGGAGGCCTATGAACAATGCTGCTGCTGCTGTCAACCAAATTGCCGGATGAATTTTTCTAACTATGTTTTTTTCTTTAGCCTCATCTGATTCAATATCACTTATTATTTTTGACCATAATTCTTCTTCATGGTTTTTGTACACAGGACTATCGTCCATCTTATTTTTTATTCGATCCTTGAAAGAATCTTTGTTTGCAAACTCTTTCATTTAGCTTACAGTAGTATCTTTATTAAGAAGATTGGTTTTATTGTTATTTCGAAGCCCGGCTAATACTTTTTTTATGTATTTACGAGCCTTTGAAAACTGAGAACGAGAGCTTCCTTCTGAAATTCCCAGCATTTGAGCTATTTCCTTATGAGAATAATCTTCCAATACGTAAAGGTTCATGACAAGTCTGTATCCGTCCGGAAGATTTTGAAAAATTGATAAAAGTAAGGATGGTTCTATTTCGTCAATATCTTTGGCTTCTTCAATTCCAAGGTCTTCTTCTTCAACTTTCTCAATGTTATCAAGCTGATAATCTCTTTTATGTTTATCATAATGATTTAGTGCAGTATTGATCACTATCCGCTTGATCCAGCCTTCAAAGGAGCCCTGAAATTTATAAGTGTTAAGGTTATGATAAATTTTTACAAATGCTTCCTGCAGAATGTCTTCTGCTTCGAAGTCCGTTCTTGCATATCTTAATGCAACTGGTCTCAGCTTCGGCACAAAAAAATCAAATATTGTTCTGAAAGCTTTTTTATCACCTCCAGCCGCAGCTGTTATTATTGATCTATCCATAAATGCACTTTGCCATAATATGCAAGAGATTTTAAGTAACCCAATATTGAATATAAGCAAGTTTCATGAGAATAACAAAATTAAACCTTTAAAACATCTAATGAATAATATGAAAGAAAATGGTTTATAAAAAAGATATCTGTACCAATAGTCAGATTAAGTTCAGCTTCTTACTTCAATAATAAAGATACCTTTTTTTATTAATCTATACGTTTGATTATGATTTACTGATAGAAATGCGGACAAGGTATTTTCTTTATGATCTTCTTTCGTTTTCTGGTCAATTCATAAAGATATGTTATATTAAGTTCATGAGATCCTCCAGTATGGGCAGGGGCAAGTTTGGAAACAGTATGGTCAAAACTATAACTTATACTAAGTCCGTTTACTCTCCACCCAGCAAGTATTACCATCGATTCATTATTTTGCAATTGCCATCTGTAATGCTTAAGCAGCGGTATTCCCCGATACCATAGTCCGGTGATCAAGTGATCGTATAAAAAGTATACTCCAAGATCTATCTGGTCGGATTTGCCCTGGGATTTATAATGTGCGGTAGGAGTGATGTAAATGTCTCTTCCCTGATTAATCTCTTTATTTACATTTCTCGTTTCAATATCTAAACGATAACCTGCTATAAAATCAAGTTTATATGGGAGTCGGCTGTCTTCACCATAAAAGGATTGATTAGGTCTGTTCATATGTGCATAGGTAGCTCCAATCCAGTAATGGTCAGAGTAGAAGATGCCACCTGAACTGAAATCCAGGTATTGAACCTGGTCATTCTGGAAAGGTTGACTGGTTTGTTTTCCGAGGTATCCGTAAGAGTCATATTGATCAGGAAAGTATAATCCGGAGTAATCTATGTATCGTGAAACATAACTTGTCTGAATTCCTGCACGAAAGGAATGTTGTTGCGTGAGGTGCAGTTCGTATGCATATTGAAAAGCTGCTTCGGTAGAGGCTATAGTACTTGCTCCTTGCCAGTCTTTATAAACCATAAATCCAACTCCACTATTTGCTTTATTGAAATAATTATCAATAGAAAAATGAGATGTAATATACTTAGCATTCAATGCTGGCCATTGTACGCGCTGATGATAGATGCCTCTGAGAGCATGTGCATTTCCTGCAAATGCTGGGTTTAAATACAATACATTGGCATAAAACTGAGAATATTGAATATCCTGAGAGCTGCAGTAATTCAGATTAAACATCCAGCACAGCAAAAGTATATATAACGAACGAATAGATCCCCCCAATATCATATACTTAATAAAATTTGAAATTCCCCTTGTGTTTCTTAACCTGTGCTACCTTGCTTGTTCTTTTATTAGCTTCATTTAGTTCCTTTTGTTGTTTCTCTTGTCGTTTCCGGTCTTTTTTTTCAGTACTCTCCCGGTTATCAATGTTTTCCTGGGTAAGCTCAATAGCCTGCTTAGCAAGATAATCACTTGCTTTAATAGTATGCCTGCTTAGTCGGTTTTTCCTGTCTTTCCGATACCTTTCTCTTTGGCATGAGCCGAACGAGAGGCTTACCAATAAAATAAGGATAAGTGGTAATCTTACTCTCTGATGCATTTTTTACTATCTGACAACTGTAACACTTCCTTCTAATTTATAAGGACCTCTATATTCCTCAGAGTCTCCCTCGTAGGTTATAATCCATGCATAAACTCCAACAGGCATAGGTTCATCCCTATATACTCCATCCCAGTGGTGATCCGGGCTTCTTGATTCGAATATAATTTCACCCCATCGATTAAAAATTAACATCTGAAATTTTCCAACATGCGCACTGTACAGATTATATCGATCATTTATTCCATCGCTATCAGGGCTAAACGCATTCCCGATAAAAAGCCTTGGAGGACATACTTCTCTCACGTTTACAAGTTCTGTTGCAGAACAATTATTCTCGTCCGTTACAGTAACTTTATAGGTGCCCGGTGCATTAACAAATAAGAACTGTGAAGTATCTCCTGATGGTTGCCACAAATATTTTCTACCTGCACCAGCATTTAATATTCTTTGTGCATTAACTTCTGTTTCCCTGCAAATCTTTTGGTCTGGCCCCAGGTCCACTGTCGGAGCTTTATAAACTTTGACAATGTCTGGGATAGTTAACTGATTAGAACAACCTTGATTGGAGGTTACCTTTAGCGTTACCTTGTAGCTTCCCGGTTGCTTGTAACAATGAGTGGGATTTTGTATAATGGAGGTATTAGCCGGGCTGGTTGGATCTCCGAAATCCCATGACCAGCTTTGAATAAAGCCATTGGAAATAGAAGAAGAATCTTTTAAGTCCACACAAACAGCTTCACAACCTTGTTTAAATTCACCGAAATTTACAATTGGTTTTGGATATACTTCTACAGGTTTTATAATGGTATCCTTACAACCCAGATCGGTGGTAACAATTAATTGTGTATTGAATATGCCGGTCGAATCGTAAAGATGATCTGTTTTTTTTTCTGTAGAAGAATTTCTGCTTCCGGCAATATAATTACCAAAGTTCCATTCTCTGCTTATAATTTCTCCATAGGATACAGTTGAGTTGTCTGTGAATTCAGTAATATTTCCAATACAAGTATTATTAAAATTAAAATCAGCAACAGGCTGTGGTGGAACGCTTAAAAGTATGTTTTCAAAATATTGACAATTATGAATATCTGTAACAGTTACAGTGTAGGTTCCTGGAGATAAGGCGGTTGCTGTCACTGTTGTTTGTTCAGGTACTGTATTCCATTGATACGAATAGGGGGGAATGCCTCCTGTTGCAGAAACAGTGGCACTCCCTTTTGAAATGCAGGTAGGATTAGACCTCTGCATTGAAACTGATATTGGCGAAGGCTCTTCAATTGTTATAGTTGATGATATGGTGCAGCCATTCGCATCGGTTACGCTAACGGTGTAGGAGCCAGCTTGAAGATTGGAGGCCTGAGGTGTGTTTTGGACAGGTGCTGTATTCCATTGATAGGTATAGAAAGGCGTTCCTCCTGTTGGTGTTACTTCAGCATAGCCATCCGATCCTCCGTTACATCTTACATTCTGAATCGTAGTACTTAATGTCATCAGATGCAAGGCCTCGATTGATGCAGGTACTGAAGTCGTACATCCTTTTGCATCAGTAATAGTTGCGATATAGTTTCCTGAAGAGAGATTTGTTGCCTGGGCAGAGGTTTGTATAGGATTCGTATTCCAACTATAGGTATAAGAAGGTGTTCCACCGGAAACACTAACTACAGCCGAACCATCTTCGCTGTTGCAGGTTGCTTTATTGGTAACTACTGTTGCATTAAGTACAGGCGGCTCTGTGATTGTTACAGAAGCAACAGCTGAACATCCAGCTATATCTTTAATTATGACCGCATAATTTCCGGCTGATAATCCCGTTGCTTCTGCCGTTGTTTGTGCAGGATTAGTATTCCAATGATAGGAGTATTCCGGAATACCCCCGGTAATACTAACAACAGCAGATCCATCAGTGCTTCCAAAGCAACTTACATTGCTGGTTTCAGTGGAAGGAATCATGGATGGACTGATGGTTACTCTTGCTGTATCATTTGATGAGCAACCATTTAATGTACCTGTGACAATATAATTTACACTGACTGACGGTTTTACTGTGATGGAAGCGGTGGTAGCACCGTTTGACCAGGAGTATGAAGTTCCTCCTGAAGCTATTAACAATAGAGATTGTCCCTGACAAATAGTATCCGAATTTACCTTTACATCAGGAAGAGACTTCACAGTCACCAGTTTTTTTATGGTATCAGCGCAGCTCGGATCTGTTCCGGAAATAAGCGTAACGGTATAATCACCAGAGGCCGTAAAGATGTGAGAAGGGTTTTTTAGTGAAGAGGTATTATTAGGTCCTGATGAAGGATCTCCAAAATGCCATTGCCAAAAGGTTGAATTGGAAGATTGATTAGTAAAACTGGTGGCTTGTCCAGCGCAAACAACAGTACTAGAAAATTGTGCAACAGGCTTTGGACCTACAATAACTCTTACAGTATCTATAGCTATGCAGGTATTGGAAACTTTTAAAGTATATGTTGTTGTAACAGCTGGACTGGCAATAGGATTAGGACATGTTGTACAACTTAGTCCGGTCGGAGGAGACCATAGAAAGGTGGAACCAGGAGGGCCTGATTGAGTACAGCCTAACTGAACATCTCCTTTACAGCTTAACACATGGCTCGCAGGACCAGCATTAGCCCAGACTCCATGCGTGTTCCCGCTGGGGATCAGAGCTGCGTTGAGATATAATCGCAAAGCATTAACATTAGTAAGATTGGTCAGATTTGGAGTTGTATTATTCTTTCCTCCGCTTTTTGAATAATCATGTCCTCCAATATAAAATACGTTTCCACCAGGAGCAGAGGGAGCAATAAGGTGAGCCCCTGTTGCCGTGACAGTATCAGAACCTAAATAATTTATTACAGGGTAGGTATATGATCTCCACTGGGATCCTGGTTTGAGCATCCAGTTGTCCACCGAACCTCCTGAGTTTTCCGTTGTTGGGCCGTGGATCTGAGCAAAAGACATATTAGAGTTTGGGTAGTGATGATTAACCTTTGTATTGATTGTAATAACTCCGGATGTCGTTTGATAAAATCCTTTGTTTTCGTAAGCTTCTATTGCATGGCATTGTGCAAGGAAGTTACCTCCACTCAGGACAAAAGCTCGTACACCATCAATCATTGCCTGACTAACATCTGAATCATCTGCATGTGGTTCTGAAGCAAAGGTATAGCAGTTTTTCAGCTCTTCAATATGTGCTGCATCCATAATGTCGTAATTGCCAATGCCTGCAGCGTCTAATATTTTTGTATGTATTTGCTGGTTACCACCATTGTTAAAAACTGCTATTTTTGGTCGATGAGTGATTGTGTATCTTACATCTGCGCTAGCATTATTAATTAATTTGTATACAACAACATTATTTCCAAACGCATTAATAATTTCAGTTGTGGTTTCGCCACAAGGTAAAGTGGTATCAGGAACTATAAATGGTCCTCCTCTGAAATCAATGGTGGTTGCCGCTGAGAAACCAGGTGTTATCCTTTCTGCAAAACCAGTGAAATCGATATCGTCTCTCTGTTTATCTGATTTTATAACCCATTTAACAGGTATCCCATTCTGAAGAAAGGCATTTATTAATCCGTAAGCCTTCAAGTTAAATGGCGCTTGTCCTGCTGGTACAATAGATTGATAAATATTATCCATGGGAATAACAAAACTTCCCGCAGGTACTGTTTGAATATTAGGTGAAGGACCCGGTAGATCTTTTTGAGCAAATGATTTGATCTGAATTAGTATAAATACGCAAATGAATATCCTTTTATATGCATCAAATGAAGCATATGGAAATGCGGTTTTTTCCATACTAAACTGTTTATAATTATCGGGTTTTAAATATTTATTAAAGCCAAAATGCGTCCTTCTTCAATAAAGTGGACAGGAGGATTTTTTTAAACGTAGCCTGATAGAAAAGAAAATTTAAATTTTATTGTAATTGAGCTGATTACATTTTGCAGATCTAAAAATGACAGGGTATTAAGAGTATTTTGTTGTCATTTGCGTACTCTTCTAATTTTTCTTTATATAAGAGGTATTTGATGAAAATTGAAACCTAATTCATTATTTGATTTTTTTTGAGTTATTAAATGTTTGATTTTTAATTGGTTGCAATTTTTAAATACCTTTTATTAAACATTACTTTAAAAAATAAGGTACTATGTATTGTATAGTACTTGATAAGTTTTACCTTTGGGTCTAAATAATTATCATAAAAACCAAAACGGATATTTATGAATATTGAAAATACGCAGAGTCAGATGCGGAAAGGGATTTTAGAATTCTGCATTCTTTCAATAATTCGAAGAGGGGAAGCCTATCCCAGTGATATAGTTGAAGAAATGAAAGTTGCGAATTTGCAGATTCTGGAAGGGACGCTTTATCCTTTGCTTACCAGATTGAAAAATGCGGATATGCTAACCTACAGATGGGTAGAAAGCACTTCAGGACCTCCTCGGAAGTACTTTTCTCTGACTGAAAAGGGAGAAAATTTTTATAAAGAGTTAGAGCAAACCTGGAATGAATTGTCAAACGGTGTCAATACTCTTACGAATAAACCAAACCAATCATCAAACCAATAATGTCCGCTATAAACAGGCATTTAACCTAAAGAAGTCAGATATGAAAAAGATCATCAACATAAATCTCAGTGGAAGAGTGATAATGATTGAAGATTCGGCTTATGAAAAACTTAAGGCTTACATAGATAGTCTTCGTCAATATTTCTCCAAAGAAGAAGGAGTAGATGAAATAATCAACGATATAGAAAGCAGAATTGCAGAGCTGATGAATGACAAAATTCGTAAAGGAGCTGCTGCTATCACAGATGCTCATATAGAGGAGATATCGATTCATATGGGAAGGCCAGAAGACCTGGCGGCTGAAGAGGCGAATGAATATGAACCTTTTTCGAAACTAAACACAGAACACTCCTATACCAAAGCTTCTGATTCAACAGTAAAGAAAAAAGAACGTTTGTATCGTGATAGGAGTGATAAATTTCTTGGAGGGGTATGTAGCGGAATTGCTGAGTACTTTGGTATGGACCCTGCAATAGTAAGGATTCTTTTTGTTATTGTCTCTCTGAGTGGGTTTGGATTCGGAGCATTTATATATATTCTGCTATGGATTATACTACCATCAAAAAGCCTTGAGAATCCAACAACAAAGAGACTATATCGAAACCCTGATGATAAAATGATTGCTGGTGTTGCTGGAGGACTTGCAGCTTATTTTGGACAAGAGACCAAAATATTCAGACTTATTTTTGCAGCACCGCTTATTATTGGAATTGTCATAACGCTTATCAGAGGGATTTTCTGGAGCTTGAGTTTTCCATTTTTCCCGGATTTCTTTTTCGGTTCTGCAGGCAGCACTTTTATTCTGGCATATTGCATCTTGTGGTTTGTTTTACCTGAAGCAAAGACAGATTACGAGAAAATGGAAATGCGTGGTGAAAAGATAGATGTTAACAAGATAGCCCAAAATATGAAAGAGAGAGTCCGTGAATGGGGGGAAGAAGTGAAAGATTCTGCGCAGGACTTACGTGATAAAGCAAAGAAATATGCAGATACAAGAGGACAAACATTTGCTTCAGAAGTGAATCAGGCTATGAGGCATAACCGCTCAGGTTTGTTTTACGTGTTGGGTACACTTGTAAAAGTATTCCTGTTGTTTACTTTAAGTATGATCGTTTTGGGTTTAGTTGTATCTCTTGCCGGAGTTGCAATTGGTGGATTTGCATGGTGGCCACTAAATAACTTCTTATGGACGGATGACTGGCAGAAATTATTTGCATTAGGGGCATTGAATTTCTTAGTCCTTATACCACTTATTGGTTTAATAACCTGGCTTATAAGACGTATTATGGGGATTCGATCACGTCATTCCTATTTAGGCTGGATATTCGGAATATTGTGGATTGCAGGATGGGTATCTCTAGTTTTATTTGGAATTAGCATGGCAAGAGAATTCAGGGAGTATGAAGGGACAGCTGAAACCTCTGTTGCTACTATAATGCCAAATGTTGATAGATTAACGCTGACTGTTTCAGATCCCAAATTATATTATGAAGGGAATTTCAGCTGGATGATGGATGAAGATGAATATGATAACGATTATGAAGGACAAGGATTTGATCTTTCTTCGGACACTTTAAAATTGTCCTGGGTAAACTTTAATATTGAAAAAAGCCTGGATTCCTTATATCATGTTTCTGTGAAAACCTATAGCTTTGGTTCCACTGAAGATGCTGCTATTGATAGAGCTGAAAATCTACAATATAAAGTGGTTGTTAAAGACAGTATCTTAAATCTGGCAAACGGTTATTCGATATCTAAAGAAGATAAATGGCGGGGACAGACAGTCGTAGTAAACATTCTGGTACCAGAAGGAAGGAAGATCCGTTTTGATGAATCGGTAAAAGGTAAATTATTTCCGGCTGTGGTAATGAATGATAAAAGACAAGTAAACAGAAAGTTTGGTTTTAAAGGCAGGAAAGGTGTATGCTGGAAAGCAGATGTTGATTATACTATGCAGGAGAATGGAAGGTTAATAGATAATGTAACCAATAATGAAATTGATTCTGACTGTCATAAAGGAAAGCATAGGAGAAAGGGAAAAAGAGATACTGTTGAGATGTAAAAGATCTGATATATTATATTTAAATTATTATAGGCTTATGCTCAAGGTGAATACAATGAGTATAAGTCTTTTCTGCAATATAAGCACTACTTCATCTTATTGAATATTTTGAGGTTTACTATAAAAAAACTTAAATTTACAGCAGCAGATCAACAGTATGAGGTTTTTTATTATATTTTTTTACATTGGATTTAGCTCCCTAAGTTCTTTTGCCCAAATCGATCCTTTACAGCAATTACTGACCTCCATCAAGAGCTTCACAGATGACGATAAGTTAAATGATTTTCTTCGCAGACAAAAACTGATTCCTCAAGATAAAGATGATGCTAGGAATTATTTTCATGTAAAAGAGATAAAGATTGATGTATTCAGGAAAAATCTTTTTGGAGATGCCAAAGATGAATTTATTATGCAACTTAGAGAGCCTGGTATCTATGCAGTAAATGTATTTTATTACGAACAACATCAATTAAAGAAGACACCTGGACAGATTATAGATCACCCCCATCAATTTGGATTTCCTGAGGGAAAATTTACCTTTTCTTTTGAAAATATTTTCTCAGAAAATGAATTTTCAATTGTGGCAAAACGGCCTTCTGGTTTTAATAGGACTGCTGACTTAACAGTTGAACTGTATAGAATTCATCAAGATACTATTCATAAGTTTTATGATTTCATAGAAAAACATTATTCCTATTCAGGACCTGTTTCACATGCTTCAAATTATAGCAATTCTATCAGGAGTACTTATTCATTTAATCTAGTTAAAAATATTTATCCTAAAGTATTAGTACAAAAGGTTACCTCTCACAGCATGATACAAGACGGATATGATGTAGGGCGAGAAGATAGTATTTCATATATTGAGCGTGTCTCTTTTGCTCAGGGAAAGCCAGTGATAGAGAAAACAAACTTACATAGCAAGACGAAATTATTTGTACTTTATTCTAAGGATTTAAAATATATTAATGATAATATAGTGTATGATACTAACACAACTTTATATCTAGGGGAATATTTTCTTTTTCACCAATTATTGAATCCCAAGTCAATACCTAAATTGGAAGAAGTTTATCTTTTGGTAAATCAGGAGAACGAAAAATTTCACGCATGCTCTTATGCATGGATAAAGAACAATCTTCTCTATGTAAAGTCTAAACCAAATGAAAGAGGAAATTCAAACATAATTACATATAAATTACGACCTCGAGTCTCAAGTATTCTAAAAAAGGACGTTGATCCAAAAATACTCTTCTATTTTTATAATGAAATAGGTGAAGGAGAGATATTCAATTCTCCTCAAGCCTCAAAAGTAAAAGATTCTAAATATACTGCTATGATTCAGTTTTCAGATACAACTCTTGTTTTTAATCCATATAGATATAAAGACAAGAAGATTTATCTGGAAATATCAGGGGACGAAAAAAGGGTGAGTATGCCTCTATCGCAAATTGCTGTTTATATTAAACCTGAGTTTCTTGTCAAATTTGAAAATGAAGCAGGTGATAAATAAATCATTAGTTTTTTTCCTTTATGACCATTGGTTTTTATATTTAAGACTATATTCTGGAGATAGTATAAGGACGAAGAAAAGTCATAATTGTGATCAATTTTACGATCTGATATTTAACTATATATTTAATAATATGAATAAATCACTGATTTTTTCATTTCTATTTTTAATGAGCTTTCATTTTTCATTCGGACAACTACCAGGGTCAAAAGGATTCAGGATATTTACAACTCCGACTCAATATATCTTCAAAGATTATCCAATAACCTTTGAAAAGATTCATAATAGACATACGTTTGGAATAACTGGTTCTTTCAGGTCTAGCACAAAAAGTGGTGGAGAAGCCAGGGCTACAGGAAGCGGAATGTTTGGAGGTTATTCGTCTGATAATATGAGAAATTATTTGTATAACGCATATACAATAATGCTGAACTCTAAGTTTTATCCAGGAAAAGGAAGAAGTTTTTTTGTTGAAGGTGTCCTTTTTTACCGACGATTCTGGTTTGACAATAAATATGTAAAGTTTGAGGATATGGGAGGAAAATATAGTTTTGAAGGAACGCGAACAGAAAGACAGAATCAATATGGCTTCAGGCTTCAGTGTGGTTTTACCTTTTATATTTTAAAATCTCGTAAAACACATCCGATTTTTGAAATTTATGCGGGTATGGGACCTTCTTATAAAGAAACAACATATATAACTGAGAATGGAATGATCAATGAGGCTTACTACGATTATAAGAAAGAATTCCGAACTTCCTGGAGCCCAATATTTAATGCCGGAGTAAAAGTAGGCTTTGAGTACTTGAAAAATGGTTTATAAATCTGGGTATTAAGTCATAAATATATGATCTAGTTTGAATTTACCTGATCATATCAAGCATTTCCATTACCTCACTATATACAATTTCACTGCGGTCAGTCGGGTAGATAAATAAATCTGGAAGATTCAGGCAGTCTATGCATAAACTATCATTCAGAAATGCTTTGGCCCTGATTAACCTGTCATTAACTTCCACTTCCGGTATTTCTAATGACAAGGCTACATTCTCTGCAGTCGCTCTTTCAACTTCTATCATTACATAGACAGATCTCAAAGTCCTTGGTAATCCGTCAACAGCTTTTTCCAGTATTGCCTGAAATCCGATGTTAGATACACCTATATCGGGAATATTTTGTTTCCTGAAGGCATTGAAAAAATCTTTGCTAAACCAGGTCGATTTATTAAGCCTCACTGAAATTATATTTAATAAAATTCTTGTTAGCCAAACAGAAAATTCGAAATCTCCTCTGTATTGAGAGAGTCTTAAAAATGCTTTAAGAAATGTTTCTTTTAGGATGTCATCCACATCCGCGTCATGCCTTGTAACTGACCTGGTAATACGGAAAAGCCTTTGATTATATTTTTCTATAATTAAACCAAAGAGTTTCTTTTCTCCATTACGGATTTTATCAATTAACTCAAGCTCCGTCATAGTTCTCCTTATACGTAGCTAATAAAAATATGTATCATATGTTCAGGTTTATTTGTCTTATTGTAAGTTCAGATTATATGGTATTACATAGTGATAAAACACAAGTGCTTCGTGCTCAGATGAATAAAATGTCAGTTTTAATAAATATTAATTTTGGTCTGCTTTTCTACCAGGTTTATGAACTGTTGAATTCTTAATAGTAGATAAAATTTTCTGGAGAGGAAATATCTATTTGTGCATGCATTTGAATTTTGTGGTGGTAGTATAATTTATTAATAGAAGGAAGATTATAACCGGATTTAGGAGGATAAAAAAAAATATTGTTATTAATCTCAACAAGTTATATTCAGGTGGTGGTATCCTTTTCATAAACCTTAAATAATAACCCTACTTTTCCTATAGAGTTATTGTATTTTATAGATTTCAAGGTAACTTTGTATTGAATTTATGCAGTAAATGCATTTTACAAAGAATAGGGAAGAGAGCAGGCCCTATCAACCTTTAGCAAAATGTTTTTCAAGTGCTAATCACCTGCCCATAAAGGGACTATAACTATTTAGGATTATGAACAAACGATGTAGAAGAACTGCGCAGAAGGTTGGATAAACCATTAAGGTTTTTCAACTTATTAATTTCAACCTTATTTAAAAATCTGAAATTCAAGAAGCTATGAAATCCATTCAAATGAATAAAATAACCCACAGCCATCTAAACGATGCTGCTGAAGATAGTTTACATTTTAATACAACCTGGAATACTTTGAGAAAAATAGAAAAGAAAGTTGCTATTTCTGAATCAGGTATTGAGGCTTTAGCTTTCAAATCAGTTCGTTCTGCAAGATATACTCTTATTAAAAATATAGTTAGAGAAAGAAAAAATATTTTAACATTTCATCTGGGAGAGTGGGAAATTGAAGCTTTCCAACGAAACGGCATCAGCTTATTCTTTGCCAAAGATTATACTGAAATCAGTCTAAAAGAGATTATTGCTTCTAATAATATTGGTGTTATTTACCTGGAAACTATAGACAGCCTGACATTGGCAGTTGAAGATCTATCACATATAATAGAACAGGCCCATCAATCATTGATTCCAGTTGTCATTGATAATTCAGCCGGAGGTTTGGGCAAGATATTTAATCCTCTGGAAATAGGAGCTGATTTTGTAATCACTTCGGTGCAGAACTATGGTATGTTTAACAATACAGCTATTGGAGCCTTTGTGGTACAAGGATTAAATAGCTGGCAAAAAAAAGATTTATTTCAAATGCTTATTCAGAAGTCATTAATTGAAGAGCTTAAAGAGCAACGGGAAAAAAACATTACACCACAATTTCTTATCACGGACATTACCGAAGAGCTTATTGAAAATCAACTCAAATTGGAAGAGGAAAAATATCAAGATTATTCAGCTGTTGCCTTTCAATTGGCGAAATGGCTCAACCAATTGGAAACAGTGATGGAAGTAGCATATCCTGGTCTTAAGTCTTCTATAGCCAATCTAAATGCGGAAAGATTTTCAAAAGGGGGATATGGAAACAGACTTAAATTCAATTTATGGGATGATAAGTTCAGTTTTGGTTTACTGAAAGGATTCTTTGTCGCTGGCAAACCTGAAGGACTGGTGATTGAAGTTAATAGCGCTAACAGAGAGTTTTTAATTGAAATAAAGGTAAATAATCTGCAACTAGTGCTGGAATATTTCCAGCATGTATTTACTCAGCTTAATAATGAAGTAAACTATAGACTGTATTTATCAAAACAACTGGAGCTGGAACAAGCATTACAAAAGTTCTTGAGCTTTGGTGTGCCCATCGAATTAATAAAAGAAAAACTAACCAATCAAGTCTGATTATGAGGCTATTTAAAGATAATAAACCTGTTAAGACTAGTTTGTTTCAATATACAGAAGCGGGCTCAGGAGAGCCTATATTATTGCTACATGGTCTTTTCGGCAGGTTAAGCAACTGGCATGATACTATAAAGCATTTCTCTAAAAAATACAGAGTCATAATCCCTGAATTGCCAGTATATGAGAAATCCTTACCTAAGGAAGGTCTGGATGGATTAGTAGAATTCCTGGATAGCTTTATTCAATCCCTGAATCTTGATAAAGTCACTTTGGTGGGTAATTCTCTTGGTGGGCATCTTGCTATTTTGTTCACAGTTAAACATCCTGAAAAAATTGAAAGGCTGGTATTGGCAGGAAGCTCCGGTTTATATGAGAATAGTCTTGGGGTAACATATCCTAAAAGAGGATCCTATCAGTATGTGGAAGAAAAAGTAAGGAATATCTTTCACAATGAAAGAGTCGCAACTCCTCAGTTAGTGGATGAGGTATTTGAGGTGGTCAACAATGTCAGGAAAACCATTAAGGTCATTAAAATGGCCCGGTCTGCAAACACAAACAATGTTGCATCCATACTTGATAAAATCAATGTACCGGTTCTCTTAATCTGGGGGAAACAAGATAAAGTAACACCTATTGATATTGCCTATAGATTTCAAGATCTGATACCAGGTGATGTAACATTGCATACCATAGAGCAATGCGGTCATGTACCTATGATGGAGCATCCGGAAGAGTTTAACAAGGTACTTGAAACATTTTTAATACAAACTTCAGATTTCGTCTTATCCAGCAAAGGAGCTTGATGTAATATGGTAATTCACCTAAATAAAGAGGGTGAGACATTAAAGGGATGTTGTTAATAGGTTTAAAAAAGAGCCGCCCATATGGAGCGGCTCTTTTACTTTAGACAGAAGCTTCTTCTGAAGTAAATTGCTTCGTTTTTTTAACTTTCGTATCTTTTGAATACGTAGCGCAGGTCTCTTCTTTTCTGCAAGCAGACAATAAAAGAACTGCAACAAAGAATAAGTATGGTATCTTTCTCATAATCAAACAAGTTTATAGCCTAACCATAGTTATTTAATTAACACGATATTCTCAGGGATTGTTTTAGCTCTGATATCCGAGAATCTTTAGCATAATATTCTTATCCTGTTCTGGAGCAAATAAAGTATCCGTAAAATTGCCGTTTTCATCTTTTTGAATAAGCACATGCTTAGGAGCAGGTACAAGACAATGCTGAATGCCTCCATATCCACCCAATGATTCCTGATAGGCTCCAGTATGGAAAAAACCAATTATCTGTTTCTTCTGTTCTTGAAGCTTAGGTAAGAATACCATGTTCAAGTGAGCTTCTGAGTTATAATAATCCATGCTATCACAGGTAATACCACCAATTTTTACTTTATCATATGCCTGATTCCAGTTATTAACTGCAAGCAGGATAAACTTTTGATTTAAGCCCCAAACATCTGGCAAAGTAGTGATAAATGAACTGTCAATCATATACCACTCTTCTTTGTCATTTTGAAGTTTGCTTCCAAGCACTGAATAAAGAACAGCACCGCTTTCACCTACTGTAAAGCTTCCGAATTCAGTAAAAATATTCGGAACAGGGACCTGGTTCTCTGTACAGATTCTTTTGATAGTCTTCACAATCTGATCAGCCATGTATCCATAGTCATAATCAAAGTGAACAGAAGTTTTAATTGGCCAGCCACCACCGATATCTATGGAGTCCAGATCTGGGCAAACTTTTCTCAATTCACAATATTTGTGAACAAATCTGCTTAACTCACTCCAGTAATAAGTTGTATCCTTCATTCCTGTATTTATAAAGAAATGAAGCATCTTAAGCTTAAATTTTGGATTATTCTTTATTTTAGACTCATACAGAGGTAATACATCGTTGTATCGTATGCCTAATCTGCTTGTATAGAATTCAAATTTAGGTTCCTCATCAGCAGCTAGTCTCATACCTACAAAACATGGATTAGATACCAGTTCGTCATAGGCATTGATTTCATCCAGGTTGTCGAGAATCGGAATACAGTTTTTGAAACCTTCATTAATCAGATCACTGATATATTGGGTGTATTCAGGTCTTTTATATCCATTGCAGATCACATAAGTATCTTTGCTGATTTTACCTTTTTCAAAGAGAATCTTTACAATGGGAATGTCATACGCACTTGAAGTTTCAATATGAATATCATTTTTCAGAGCTTCCTCTAGAACAAACTGGAAATGTGAAGATTTGGTACAATAACAGTAAACATAATTGCCCTGATAGTTATTGTTTGTAATTGCTTCATTGAAAAATTTCTTGGCCTTCTGAATCTGACTGCTGATTTTTGGCAGAAAGGTTAATTTTAACGGAGTACCATATTTATTTACGATGTCCATTAAAGGTACTTCATTGAAATACAAATTATTGTCAATCACTTTAAACTCTTCAGTAGGAAAATAAAATGTCTGTTCAATCAGGTCAATGTATCTATCCATTATTTGTTCTTAATTGGAGGTAGTGCTTTTTAAAATTTGTGCAATATTGCTATAAAATTATAATCTTTGCAATTGCCATTGAAGCAAACAATAAAACTTCATACAGAATTCGTCCAATGGCAAAAAAATAACTTTAAAATGAATTTAGAAAAAAAGGTAAAATCAGGAATATCAGAAGCTTTGAAAAGTCAGTTTGGCCTGGATGATCAGGAGGGTACAATTCAATTGCAACCAACTAAGAAAGAATTTGAAGGTGCTTTAACTTTTGTTACTTTCCCTTATACCTCTAAAACCAAGAAATCTCCAGAACAGATAGGAGAAGTAATTGGTAAATATTTAAAAGATAACCTGGAGGAAGTTGCTGATTTCAATGTTGTAAAAGGATTTTTAAATCTTGTTATTTCTGATAGAACCTGGCTTTCAATATTTTCTAATAGTATCTTAAGTGAAGAATTTGCCATTTTACCTTTTAATGGGAAAAGGGTAATGGTTGAATATTCCAGTCCAAATACCAATAAGCCGCTTCACCTTGGTCACTTAAGAAATAATTTTCTTGGGTATTCTGTTTCCGAAATTCTTAAAGCCAGTGGATATGATGTTGTAAAAGCTAATCTTATCAACGACAGAGGAATTCACATTTGTAAATCCATGCTTGCATATCAATTGTGGGGACATGGAGAAACTCCCCAAAGCTCAGGATTAAAAGGGGATCACCTTGCGGGAAAGTATTATGTACTTTTTGACAAAGAATATAAGAAGGAAATAGATGCTCTTAAAGATCAGGGAGTGGAAGAAGAAGAGGCCAAGAAGCAGGCACCTTTAATGAAGCAAGCTCAGGAACTTCTGTTAAAATGGGAAGAAGGAGATAAAGAGGTTGTTGCTTTATGGGAAAAAATGAATGGCTGGGTGTATGATGGTTTTAATGCCACATACAAGATGATAGGTGTCGATTTTGATAAATTCTATTATGAATCTCAAACTTATCTTTTAGGGAAAAACATAGTAGAAGAAGGACTTGCGAAACAGGTATTCTTCAAAAAGCCTGATGGTTCAGTATGGGTAGATTTAACTTCAGACGGACTGGATCAGAAACTCTTGTTAAGAGGAGATGGTACATCAGTATATATAACTCAGGACTTAGGAACTGCAGACCTCAAATTCCAGGAATACAATGCGGAGAAATCTGTATATGTGGTGGGCAATGAGCAAGATTATCATTTCAATGTACTTAAGCTTATTTTAAAGAAGCTTGGGAAGTCTTATGCAGATGGTGTCTACCACCTTTCTTACGGGATGGTTGATCTGCCAAGTGGGAAGATGAAATCAAGAGAAGGAACTGTAGTAGATGCGGACGATTTGGTAAAAGAGATGCTGGATACTGCTGAGGCAAGAACGAAAGAGCTAGGCAAAATAGAAGGATTTAGCGAAGAAGACCTTCAGGCATTATATAAGAAACTGGGGTTAGGCGCCTTAAAATACTTCTTGTTAAAAGTGGATCCGAAAAAGCGTATGCTCTTCAATCCTGAAGAATCTATTGAATTCCAGGGGCACACAGGTCCTTTTATTCAATACACTTACGCACGTATTTCTGCAATTTTAAGGAAAGCAAAACAACTTGGAATAGATTTTAATAAAGAAACATTTGACACTCTCGTCAATCTTCATCCTTCAGAAAGGGAAGGAATTGTGCTGATGACAAAGTTTCCGGAGAAAATTCAAGATGCTGCCAAAAACTATGCACCTTCAGAAATAGCTCAGTATATCTTTGACCTGGCAAAAGCGTATAATCATTTTTATGGAGAAGTAGCGATTTTCTCTGAAGAAAATAAAAATGCACTGAGCTTCAGAATAGCATTTTCTTTCGCTGTAGCCAAAATAATCAACAGAGGTATGCAGTTATTAGGAATAGAAGTACCTGAAAAAATGTAAATTATGAGATTGTCACTTAAGTTTTCTATAGTAGTTTTAACATTAACATTCATTTATGCGCTCCCTGGGTGCGGACAGATAAAGTCCAAACCCTCGGATGGTAAGGATGCTTTTTTTTCATTCTATTCACTTAAGGCTAATACATTGGAAGGAGATTCAATTGACTTCTCCAAATTCAAAGGGAAAAAGGTCTTGATTGTGAATACAGCCTCCAAGTGTGGTTATACCCATCAGTATTCAGAACTTCAGAAACTTCATGAAACACATGGAGATAAAGTGGTTATTCTCGGATTTCCATCAAATGATTTCTTTAATCAGGAGCCTGGTAATAGTGCTCAAATCAGAGAATTCTGTACTGCAAACTTTGGTGTAACCTTCCAAATGATGGAAAAGGTGACTGTAAAAGGAAAAGGGCAACATCCTGTATTTGAGTGGTTATCTGTAGCAGATAAAAATGGCTGGAATGATCAGGCACCTAAGTGGAATTTTTGCAAATATTTAATTAATGAAAATGGTGAATTAGTTAAATTTTTCCCTTCCGGATCTGCACCAATGGGTTTTGAAATTACAGAAGCAATAAGTAAATAATGGGTTCAGCAAAAGCTTGGGTATCAGCATTCCGGTTAAGGACACTTCCTTTGGCACTTTCCAGTATTATCATGGGCAGCTTTTTGGCCGCTAAAGATGGAAGTTTCAAACTTATAATCTGCCTTTTAGCAATTTTAACTACAATTTTCCTTCAGATTTTATCAAATCTCGCTAATGATTACGGGGACTCTCAGAATGGTGCAGACAGCGTTTTCAGGAAAGGTCCTCAAAGAGCAGTGCAGTCAGGGAACATATCACCTGAAGCAATGAAAATAGGAATGTATATATTTGGCGCTCTCTCATTGGTGACAGGTATTATTCTCTTGATAAATGCTATTTCATTTTCTGCATTTGGTACATTTGGCTTTTTTATGATATTGGGAATTCTTTCAATTGTAGCAGCCATTAAATATACAGCAGGAAAAAATCCCTATGGCTATGCCGGGCTTGGTGATATTTCCGTATTTCTCTTCTTTGGTCTTGTAGGCGTGGGAGGATGTTATTATCTGCATACACATACTCTGGATTATAAAATATTATTGCCAGCTTTTGCTTGTGGTTTTTTCTCTGCAGCCGTATTAAACATAAATAACATTCGCGATATTGAATCTGATAGGCTTGCGGGTAAATATTCTATCCCGGTCAGGTTGGGCAAAGGTAAAGCAAAGATTTATCACTGGATTCTTCTTATCGGAGGCTTTGGCTCCGCAGTTACTTATATAGTTTTAAATGAAAATCATTCAATAGGAAAGTGGTTGTTCCTATTGAGTTTCCCTTTGATATTCATTACAGGTATAAAAGTAACCAGAGAAAATGACTCAGAAAAAATTGATCCTCAGTTAAAGCTCATGGCACTTTCTACTTTAGTTTTTGTAATCTTGTTTGGATTAGGCTTATTATTGTCCTGAAGCTGTTAATAACTAAATTATTTTCCTCTTTCTATTTCCCTTAATTTTTCTGTACTTAAGCATCATATTCTTATTATAAATTTTTCGGTGTGTGAAGAAGCTAGAAGGAAAAGTCAGTATTATTACCGGAGGAGCTCAGGGGATTGGG
Organism: Sporocytophaga myxococcoides; assembly: GCF_000775915.1. NCBI lineage: Bacteria > Pseudomonadati > Bacteroidota > Cytophagia > Cytophagales > Cytophagaceae > Sporocytophaga > Sporocytophaga myxococcoides. The sequence continues at coordinate 51,176 of NZ_BBLT01000009.1, read as the reverse complement.
AAAAAGACTGTAGAGAGGTTTTCTTCGGAAGGTTCATCTGTTATTATTTGGGACATTGACATTGAAAAGGGTAAAGAAACCCTTAAAGAAATAAAAGAAAACGGAATGGAAGATGTGACATTTATGGAAGTGGACACAACCCGTTTTGCTCAGGTAGAGGAGGCCGCAAGAAGTGTTTTTGCATCAAGAGGACAAATTGATATTCTTATCAACAATGCTGGTATTACCAGAGATGCTGCATCTCTGAATATGAGTAAGGAACAATGGCAACAGGTAATAGATCTGAACCTTACAGGTGTATTTAACTGTACTAAAGCTATTGCCCCATATATGGTTCAAAAGCAATTTGGCCGGATTATCAACACTTCATCTTTAGTGGGAATATATAGTAATTTCGGACAGGCCAATTATGCTGCAGCCAAATCAGGATTGGTAGGTATAACCAAAGTATGGGCGAGAGAATTAAGTAGACATGGTATTACTGTAAATGCAGTGACGCCTGGTTTTATAGAAACCGAATCTTTAAAAAATGTGCCAGAGAAAATCGTTAAAAGTATTAAGGATAAAATTCCTGTAGGAAGACTTGGTAAACCCGAAGATGTATCTAATGCTTATATCTTTTTGGCATCGGAGGAGAGTTCATACATAAGCGGATCCGTACTTACTATAGATGGGGGCTTTGTTTCTTAGCATAAAGCTGAAAGTATTAATAAAAAAAGAGGCATTCGCCTCTTTCTACTTTTAACTTTAAGCTTTCTGCCTTCCGCTTTCCGCCCTTAAACTGTCTCAAACTTTTCTTCAGGGATATCTACCTTTAACTTTAGCCTTTCTACTTCTTGCTTCTGACTTTCAACTTTCAGCTTTTGGCTTTTAACTCTTCGCTTTCTACCTTTATTCAATGGGTATTTTCTTCCTGAGAGATTATTAAATACCATCGCTATTAAAAATAAGATAATTACTCCGCTTGCGACAGGGGAGACTACATACCAGTATCCAAGTTCTTTTATTTTAGCAGAGCCAATATTGGCAATAAGGGCTGTAGCTCCTCCTGGAGGATGTAGAGTTTTGGTCATTTGCATCACCATGATGCTTAATGAAACAGCCAGGGTAGATGCAAACCATAATGTGTCCGGCAACAATTGAGCCGTCGTTACCCCTACAATAGCTGAAAGGATGTGCCCTCCAAACAAGTTTCTTGGTTGAGATAATGGGCTGTTTGAAACACCATATAATAATACTGCTGAAGCACCAAAAGATCCAATCAAAAAGATATGGTCCTGAACTTCAAAAATCTGGCTATTAATAAGGCCAATAAGTCCGATACCACAAAACGACCCAAGGAAAGTCCATAAGAGGTCACTCTTATGCAACATGGTTTCCCGATACATGACATATTTGGCAATTCTGAATTTTCTTGAAAGGTTAATGTTAGGAGTATTTTTAACAGAACTCGATACTTTAATTTTCATTGTGGTCAAACTGAATTAAAAACGAAGGGCTGCTTCAGTATTTTATTATGAAGCAGCCCCAAATTTATCTAAAAACCGGGAATTAATTCAGATTCCAGGTACATTGTTTTAGCGGGGATTGACCAGCCACCGCCTGGTCGCATTTATAATTAACCATTTCTGAAATAGTCAGATATGTTTCGTAAGTCAATCCTGGAGTTTCGTTAAAATGATATAGATTAACTGAGTAAACAGGGTTGCAAACTTCGTTATTTTGAGAATTAGAAATTCCAGCTGTGAGTGCCAACGTCTTAAAAGTGATAGAAATAGTTTTTGTCATGGCATTAAGGGTTAAATTGTTAAAGGATTGATTTAAACCTGTTACTACAGGAAATTAGCCAAAGCCAACTACTAAAGCAAACAACAACAACAGCAATTATTGTTGTTATATGCATTTAACGTAATGGCAAAACGAAAGTTTACTGAAGAACCTTGTCCCTTAGTCACTTTTTCTTTTAAATCTTTAAATTGGGCTGTATTCATAAGTGTCAATTTATATTTGTTCCGAATAATCGGAACTAGGATTTAGCACCTTACATTTTTGGTGGCAGGTTGCTAGAAGTTCTCAGAGCCTATTCTCTCCCTTCTTCTTTATAAATCAACTACACACGGTAGGTGATCGCATTACAAATATATGCTACTGGAATTTTTGTTCCAAATAGTTTAACAAAAATATATTAGCTGATGAATTTATTAAAAATTAAAATCCCCAGTTTAGCTTGAATTCCAAACCGAGGATCAGGCAAATTGTTAATACAACTTAAAATATTAGAGACATTTACAACTTTTCTTTTATAGCTTTTCTATAAATTCAAATAATTCACTTTTAATACTTCTCATTTCTTTATGAAAACCATCCACTTTTTCAGTTAAGTCTCTATGTCTTTCTCTGTATACTTCGTCATAGTCTTTTGGCCTGTTTTGCATAATTCCGGCAAGGTACATTTCATGGGCTTGTGTTTGCATATAAAGGTGCTCTAGCCAGTCATTATGCATTTTACTTAGAATTTTTTCATAATCTCTCAATTCCTCCTTGTCATCTTCAGTCTTTACTTTCAGAAGTTGTTTATTAATCAGATTTTTAAAAAAAAGTATCTCATCCTTCCACAAGTCCATTTCACTCAGCCATTCTCTTGTCTGCTGATGCAGGACTTCAAGACTTCCTTCAAGAAGGTAAGTTGTTTTTGGGGATTCAAGTAATTGTGTCATAGTAACTATTATATTATTTGAGAAATTTTAATTTCTGATACAGGAAATCTTAAAATTGTCACCAATTGAGTGGATCTTAAGCCTTCCGGTTTTTCAAAATATATTTCATGATATTTTCCAACGAACTCCAGATTCTTGCTTTTGGCAAAGTCATGAACCTTTTCCAGTGATTTCTTTCCTTCGGCTCTGTCACCTTTAAATGATGTTTGTAGACTCAAACCTTCTGAAAGGTGACTTAAAGCAATTGACTGAGTAAAAGACCAATCAGGATTTTCTGCCAAAACCATTTCCTTTGAAATGTTCAAAACATCTTTATTAACTATGGCTGGCTCATTGATCATGATTGCCCATTTCCATCTGGTGTCCAGGTTAAAATCAAACGGCCTGTCATCTTTCCACCACAAAACCTCAATAGGGGTAATTTCATTCGTACAAATGTTGATCATTGGAGTCCTGGCTGATAAAATTTTTTTAGCGTATTCATCAACTTTGAAAAGCGTTAAAGCAGCCTGCAAAAAGTGCATATCCAACTGGGCAGGCCCTTCCCCATATAGGGTTAAATAGTTAAAGTCAGGTACTTCTACCAGTCTAACCTCCTCTATGGAAGTATCATACAAATGCTTGCTCAGATCAATCAAGGCCTCCATATTATTATTATGCATTTTTACTTTAACTCTGTGAAATTCTGTTATTGAGAATTCCAGATTAATTCTCCTTACATACAATAAAAAGCACAAACCCAACGTTATTTGTTCCATCTTAGGAGCAACTCCGTTTTATCCTCATAAATTTTTTACTTGATACTAATGACAGAATGAGAGGGATAATTTCGTTAATTAACAAATGGGGAACTTTTGATTGTATAATAGTTCCAATATTCAAAAAACACAGACTTGTTAAATCTGAATGTGTATAAATAAAAGCCAAATTTAGGATGTCAAATTGTGGGCATTCGCTAAAAATACTTATCTTGCTACATTAAAAAATCCTAATTTCCATTTATAATATCTATGGCGGAAGGCGAAAACATTATTCCTATTAACATTGAAGATGAAATGAGGGGAGCTTACATCGATTATTCGATGTCAGTTATCATTTCAAGGGCATTACCAGACGTAAGAGACGGATTAAAACCCGTACACAGAAGGGTGCTTTTCGGAATGTCTGAACTAGGTGTTAACTGGAACAAACCTTACAAAAAATCGGCGAGAATAGTTGGTGAAGTACTTGGTAAATTCCACCCTCACGGTGACGCATCGGTATATGATTCCATGGTTCGTATGGCACAACCATGGTCTTTGAGATATATGATGGTCGATGGACAAGGAAACTTCGGATCTATAGACGGTGATTCTCCTGCGGCAATGAGGTATACTGAGGCTAGATTCAAGAGAATCGCCGAAGAAATGCTTTCTGATATAAACAAGAATACAGTAGATTTTCAGCCAAACTTTGATGATTCCCTTGAAGAACCCACAGTTCTTCCTTCAAAGGTGCCAAATCTTTTGATTAACGGAACTTCCGGTATCGCTGTTGGTATGGCTACCAATATGGCTCCACATAATCTACGTGAAGTTGTGGATGGTGTTTGTGCATATATTGATAACAATGACATCACAATTGAGGAGCTGATGGAATTCGTAAAAGCTCCTGATTTTCCAACAGGAGGAACCATTTATGGTTATCAAGGAGTAAAATCGGCATTTGAAACAGGTCGTGGAAGAGTTGTAGTACGAGCAAATGCCACTTTTGAAAATACTCCTACAGGAAGAGATATGATTGTTGTCCACGATATTCCATATATGGTCAACAAGGCCTCAATGGTGGAAAAAACAGCACAACTGATCAATGAAAAGAAAATTGAAGGAATTTCTGACATCAGAGATGAATCGGATAGAGAAGGACTTCGCATAGTATATGAATTAAAAAAAGATGCTATTCCAAGCATCGTTTTAAATAATCTGTATAAATATACTCAGCTTCAGTCATCTTTCGGAGTAAACAACGTTGCGCTTGTAAATGGCAGGCCGATGACTGTAAATCTGAAAGACATGATCAGACATTTTGTGGATCATCGTCATGAAGTTATTGTAAGAAGAACGAAGTTTGAGCTGGAAGAAGCGGAAAAGCGTGCACATATCCTTCAAGGATATCTGATTGCCCTGGATCACCTTGATGAAGTTATAAAATTAATCAGAAATTCCAGAGATCCGGAAGAAGCTAAAAAAGGCTTAATGGAAAACTTTGGAATGTCGGAGATTCAGGCAAAGGCGGTTCTTGAATTAAGACTTCAGCGTTTAACAGGCATGGAGCGTGACAAAATCGTAAAGGAATACGAAGAAGTTATGGCTTTAATTGCAAGGTTAAATGAAATTCTTAACAGCGTTGAACTCAGAATGCAAATCATCAAAAATGAGTCTCTTGAAATGAAAGAACGTTATGGTGATGAAAGAAGAACTCAAATTGTACACTCTGCTGATGATATTGACATAGAAGATATTATCGCTGATGATGAAATGGTTATTACTATTTCACATGAAGGGTATATTAAACGTACACCATTAACTGAATATCGTTCTCAATCCAGAGGAGGAGTTGGCTCAAGAGGGGCAGTATCTAAAGAAGATGATTTTACAGAGCATCTTTTTATAGCGACAATGCATAATTATCTCCTGATTTTTACAGATTCAGGAAAAGTTTTCTGGCAAAAAGTTTATGGTATACCTGAAGGCAGCAAAACTTCTAAAGGAAGGCCTATTCAGAACCTGATCAATGTAGAAAAAGAAGATAAAGTAAGGGCAATTATTAATGTAAAAACATTAGAGAATGTTGACTACATCAATAATAACTTTATTATAATGGTGACAGAGAATGGAACCATTAAAAAAACTTCTCTGGAAGCCTTCTCTCGTCCTAGATCCAACGGTATTCAGGCAATTACCATTAATGAAGGTGATAAACTTCTGAACGTAAGGTTGACGAATGGAAGTAATGAAATCGTTATTGCACTGAAATCAGGAAGGGCAATAAGGTTTAATGAAGAACATGTTCGTCCTATGGGTAGAAATGCTGCCGGGGTAAGAGGTGTTACCTTAGCAGATGATGAGGACAAAGTAATCGGAATGGTTTGCCTGAGTTGTTCAGATAATAATCTGCTTGTTGTATCCGAAAAAGGATATGGTAAACGTTCTGATATTGATGATTACAGAGTAACAAACAGAGGGGGGAAAGGAGTTAAAACTCTTAATATCACTGAAAAAACCGGTAAACTGGTAGCAATAATGGATGTTTCGGATAAAGATGAATTAATGATCATCAATAAATCCGGAATTACTATAAGAATGCCGGTTTCAGATCTTAGAGTAGTTGGAAGAGCGACTCAAGGTGTCAGACTAATAAAACTCAGCGAAACTGATGAAATAGCATCTATTGCCAAGATTGAAAACCTTGCTACAGATGAAAATCTATCAGAGTCAACTGAACCAACAACAGAAATACCGGATATAGAAGCACAACTTCCAAATCCTGAAGCTCCTGAAGAGTCTCAGTCCGAAGAGGAAGAAAATGATAATGAGTAAATTTAGAAATGCCGGAATTTTATTTCGGCATTTTTTTATAAATATCACATAAACAGTCTTTTAACTATATAAATCTAAAGAATTGATTTAGCTATGAAAAGAATCTTTTTGAGTGTAATATTAAGTGGATGTTGTCTGATTGGAGTCGCCCAGAACTCTGCTGTTACCAATGCAATCCTTTATCATAGAGATGGGGATTTGATAAAAGCGAAACAGGAAATTGACGGAGCAAGTCAACACGAAAAAACAAAGGCCAATGCAAAAACCTGGTATTATAAAGGACTGATATATCAGGACATTGCAATGAATCAGAAGGCTGAAGTAAAGGCTGCTGCACCGGAAGCACTTCAGACTTCCTATGAATCCTATAACAAAGCTGTCGAATTGGAACAATCTAAAGGAGAATATTCAAAAATGTCTTCTGTAAAATTGCAGGAAATATGGGGCTTGTTTATAAATAAAGGATTTGCAGAATATGAGGCTAGTAACTATAAACAAGCCATCTCAAGTTTTGAAATTGCCCAAAAAATAAAACCTGCTGATACACTTGCATATATCAATGCTATTTATGCCGCTGAACAGATTCAAGAAATGAATGTCATTAAAAACAGTGTAGTAAAACTAAATTCTCTGAACTACAAAAGCCCTATTCTATATTATTATCAGATAACAATTGAAAATGAAATAGAAAAAAGTCCTGAGAAAGCACTTGCAACAGTTAAAAAAGGATTGGTGGATTTCCCAAACAATAAGACGCTTCTGGAGCTTCAAAAAAATCTTTATTTGCAAACAGGTAAAGATTCAGAAGCGGCAGCATCTATAGAAAATCTGATTAAGAATAACCCAAATGATATAAATCTTCTGAACCAGCTTGCTGTATTGTATGGTAAAACAGATACGGATAAAGCTTTGCATACATACGGAAAGGTGTTATCCATTGAACCAAATGATTTGATTGCCAATTTTAACACAGCTGTTATTTATTACAATACTGGAAAAGAGAAACATCAAAAACTTGGAACCCTAAGCGTAGGAGCGTATCAGAAAGAAGGAAAAGTACTTGAAGCTGAGATTGACGATTTATTCAAAAGATCTCTTGATCATGCACAAAAAGCACTGGCAAAAGCAGAAGAGCCTAGCGACAAGCAACAACTTGATGTGTTAATTAAAGAATTAAATAAGTCTGTTAAAAAATAAAGATAATATTTAAATCCTCAGTAATTAATACCTGAAAGCTCTCTTTCAGGTATTTTTTTGTGATTTCGATTAAAAAAAAAAGTCAGAACTTGTTGTAACGAGCTGAAGTTCAGTTGTATTTTTCCTATAAATAGTTTACCTTGCTGCAGTAAAATTGAATAAAAACAGGATTGTTGGTTAAGGTTCTTGTTTAAATTCTATTTAATCTGCATTAAATATAAATTAAAACTTTCGGTTTTTAAGTCTTATCCATTAATTTTACTTCTTTATCGAATTTCCCTGTGTAACTATACTTTAATTTATTTCGTAAAAATACATTGAAACCTTACTTATACCGTTATGCAAAAAATTGACCAGGTAATAATTGTAGGCAAAAACAGCGATTTCACAAGCCGTATAAAATCTTCCATTGAATCCACAGGAATGGCAGAACAAATTAAGCTCGCTCTCAATGGAGGCCATGCATTTCTGTATCTAGACCATCTTCATTTAGGCAAAAAATTAAAGGAATCTAAAATATTGGTGCTGCTTGATATGAACACTCCAATTGTTGATGGATGGGATTTCCTGAAAGATTATGCCAATGCTTCCCAACTTGAAAAGGAAAATGTAATTATTGTCATAATGAACGAACACCTTTCAAACGAAGAAAAGAGTAAAGCGAGTAAAATGGGAGCCAATTATTTTCTGTTTTCTTCATTTACTGTTAATGCGCTTACTTATATCGTTCAGAAACATTTCTTTAACAGTACTGTCAGGAAAATCAGGAATTGTTATGAAACGTTTAGACCATTGAGACTTGGTGCAGCTTAATTCGGTTTAATCAGCAATATCTTGTGGCTATTTTTTAAACTTCATATTTATTAGAGATATCATAGCTCATTCTCCAAGAGGGTAATGAACCTTGTTGTATTTATACTTTGAATTATCACACTAATGATCATCTACTTATAAGTAGTTCAATTCATATTTTAGGGGACTAGATCAATTCAAAAAATTATACTTCACTCTTGTTAATGCAAAGGGAAATTCTATTTTTGATTAATATAAAAATAGATTTTTATAGCTATGAGCGAAATAAAACCAGGAGACTTTGTGAAAATCAATGGTCAGGACACTGCAGTAGAAGTCCTTTCTGTTAAAGGCAACGACCTTGAAGTTGCTATGGGTATTATGAAAATGACTGTTAAGAAAAATAAAGTCACCTTTTCTCAACCACCGGCAGAGGCAACAAAGTCAGCCTCTTTTGATTCCGGAAATATTACTATAGACACTAAAGAGAAGTTACTACACTTTCAGTTTGAGCTTGATGTTAGAGGCAAAGCTAAAGAAGATGTAATTAACTTATTAACCAACTGGGTTGATGATGCTCTTCTGTTGGGTTTGCCGGAAGCAAGGATCGTGCATGGAAGAGGAAGTGGTGTATTAAAAGATACAGTAAGATCTTTCCTGAGAAAATACAAAGAAGTAGAAAGTGTAGCAGATGAAGTCCGTGAGAAAGGAGGAGACCACGTTACCCTTGTTAAATTCAAAGCGTAAGAATATACTACTCAATAAATAAAATAGCATCAGATTTTTCAATATATGAATCTGGTGCTTTTTTATTTCCTACTGACACACTGTTGTCAGTCATTCTCTTTTTATTTGTATTGATAAGATCGCTTTATATAAATACTTTGAACATGACGCCTTCGGATATTTTATACTATAGACTTATAAATCATGGGCTGGTGAATAGCAATAAAAAAACTTGTGAGGAAGTAGTGCAAAAATCAGGTGTTATTCAATCTCAGGATTTTTCGGCATCTAAATTGGCAATTGGTTTACGGCTACTCAATTCTTCAGAATCAACTATTATAAAAAGTATCAATGACGGGTCAATTTTGAGAACTTCTGCATTGAGGGGAACTCTGCATATTGTATCTTCCAAAGATATAAAATGGATACTTGATCTGGCTGGTTCTGCGGTTATTAATCGAATGCAGAAACAGTATTATAGTGTAGGCCTGGATGAAAAAATATTTTCAAAAGCATTTAGGATCTTTTCTAAAGAGTTAGATGGCAAGTTTCTTACCAGACAGGAGCTTTATTCAAAACTTAATGAACATAAAATTTCTCCTGAGGAAAACAGAGGAGTATATCTGATTAACCGAGCATCTCTTGAGAAGATCATTTGCCAGGGACCAATGAAAGGTAAAGAGACAACCTTTACGCTGCTTGATGCCTGGGCTCCTAAAGCCAATACCCTAGAACGAAAAGATGCCTTACCTGAACTTGCCAAAAGATATTTTCAAAGTCATGGACCTGCAACTTTTGAAGATTTTATAAACTGGTCAGGATTATCAAATGCAGATGCAAAAAATGCTTTTGAATCTATACTATCCAGGATGACTAAAGAAACTTTGAACCAATCCCAATATTGGTTCTATGGTAGTCTTGAGAAAAATCCTTTACCTGATAAAGTATATCTGCTTCCGGCTTTTGATGAATATATATTAGGATACAAAAATCGAGACTTGTTTCTGGATGCTGAGCAAAGCAGGAAAGTCATTACTGTAAATGGATTGTTTTATCCTACAGTTATTGTAAATGGGAAAGTGGTCGGAATCTGGAAAAGAATACATTCCAAAGGAAAAGTAATTCTGGATTTTCAACTCTTTGATAACCTCAGTAAGATGAAGCATGCTGCAATCAAAGATGAGATTAAAAGACTTGAAAACTTTCTGGAAATGCCTGTAATTATGAAGATTTGAAAAATAACTTGAATATAAGATAATTAAACTGTAGACGGATATAGTTATGAGAAAGCAATTTGAAAACGTATTAGTCTTCAAAACGGATAAGAAAGTTTTAACTTATCAGGAAATGATACAAGAAGCTTTAGTGGAATATAAAGATGAGATCAGTTGGACAGTTGACATGGATGATCAAGACAAAGTTTTGAGAATAGAATGCAATTCATTATCTCCAGAAGAAATTATTCATAAAATGAAACAAGCAGAGTTCTTTTGTGAAGAACTAGAAGATTAAAAGTACCTTTGATTGGATCAGGTTCAAAGATTCTCTTCTGCATCGAATTTTTTTTGAGTAAATTGTGATTTGATTATCATTACGACTTAGATCAAATGAAAGGGATTTTTAAAACACTTATTATTTTCCTGCAATTATCATTTGTACCTGTTAAAGATTTTAAACCTGAAATATTTGTCTTCATTGCAGAGGATGTTTTTCAGCTTTCGGACGGAAGACTAGTAGTTAGTGGACAAATTAAAACCGGAAACATAAAGAATAGTGATAAACTTATTGTAGAGATTGATAACATTAATAAACTTCTTGTCATTCAACATATGGAAGTTTTTGGAAAACCTCAAGGAACAGCGATTGGAGTCAAAGGAGATTTTGTCACATTTACTATTTCTGATATTGTAAAGGATAATGTAGGGAGGGGAACTGTTTTTTTAAAGGAAAGATAAAGTAAAAAGAGTAAATTTTAATCTGTCCTAAAAAAAGACTAGATCATATTCATTAAAACCAGTATCTCATTTAAAGTGTTATTTCAATACAATTGATTTTTTTATAAACAGCATCTTATTTTTTGGGTTTAAAACCTCATTTTTTATTTAAAATTAAAAGAACTCCTCCATTTTATGAACTAGGGGTAAACTACTTATAGTCCTAGTCATATTTTGCCGTAAAATTCAAATTTAAGAATCCAAAAGTAAATATTATACCTTGTTTCTTAGAATAATGCAATATTAGCTTTTCTTGACTACTTATTTTTTTATTTAAAAAATAGGTAGTTTTACTTATTTTTTAGTTTGATTTTTGTTATGTTTGATTTTGAAGGTTATTTGTTAAAAAAAACATAAAAATTTGTCATGATAGGTTAAAATTTTATGTCAATAAACAAAAATACTATTTGGATATTTGAATTTACAGTACATTAATGACTCAATTTTAGAATAAGTAGAGTTTTAGTAATTTAAAGAATAAGGCTATGTCATCAAACCCTAAAGAAAGTTTAAAATCTACTTGTTCCTATTGCGGAGTTGGCTGCGGTATTATAGTCGAAAAGGATAAAAAGGGAAAAATCAATGTAAAAGGGAATCCGGATCATCCGGGAAGCAAAGGAATGCTTTGTTCTAAAGGAATGAATCTCCACTACACTGTAAATGACAAAAGCGACAGATTATTGTATCCTATGATGAGATACAGCCGCGGAGATCAGATGCAGAGAGTATCTTGGGATAGTGCATTGGACAGAGCTGCTGCGGTATTTAAAAATTTTATCCTGAAATATGGGCCGGATTCCGTAGGGTTGTATGCTTCAGGCCAGATGCTGACGGAAGAATATTATGTAGCAAATAAACTGGTAAAAGGATTTTGGGGAACCAATAACATTGATACAAACTCAAGATTATGTATGAGCTCAGCTGTTGCAGGATACAAGCTGGCACTTGGAGAAGATTCTGTTCCTGTTTGCTATGATGATATTGAGCTTGCTGATACTTTTTTGATAACAGGTGCAAATCCTGCCTGGTGCCATCCGATTATTTTCAGAAGACTGGAAGCCCACAAATCGAAGAACCCTAATACAAAAATAATAGTCGTAGATCCAAGAAAGACTCAGACCGCATCAATGGCGGATATTCATTTGCAGATCAATCCCGGGACTGATATTGTCTTGTATAATGCAATTGGAAGAGGACTTATAGAAAGAGAAAAAATAGACTTGGATTTTATTATAAACCACACAGATGGATTTGAAGCTTACAAAGAGCAGGTAATGAAACGTACACTTAAAGAAGCTGCTAATATCTGTGGTGTAAGACTGGATGATATCCGTTGGGCTATAGAATATATTGGAAGGGCTGAAGGTTTTATTACCATGTGGGCAATGGGCTTAAACCAGAGTGTTGTCGGAGTTAACAAGAATTTAAGCTTATTAAACTTAAGTCTCATTACTGGTCAGATCGGAAAACCTGGTTCCGGCCCGTTTTCACTTACCGGACAACCAAATGCTATGGGGGGTCGTGAAGTTGGTGGGCTAAGTAATCTTTTGTCTGCTCACCGGGATATGAAAAACCCGGAGCATAGAAAAGAAATTGCAGACTTCTGGGGGGTACCTTCTGTTCCTGATAAGCCAGGGCTTTCTGCAACAGAAATGTTTGAGTCTCTTAAAAGTGGTAAGATGAAAGCCATTTGGATTATGTGTACCAATCCACTTGTAAGCCTTCCAAATTCGAATATCGTTGAAGAGGGTTTGAAAAATGCCAGATTTGTTGTAGTTCAGGATGTCTTTAATACATCAGATACTGCAAAATTTGCTGATCTTGTTCTTCCTGCAGCCGGATGGACTGAGAAGTGCGGAACGATGACTAATTCAGATCGTCGCATAAGTTACCTTAATAAAATTACAGAAGCTCCTGGTGAAGCTATACCTGACTCTGAAATTCTTATCAGGCTTGCTCAAAAAATGGGATATGGGGATTCATTTAACTATATTACTCCCGCTGATATATATGCTGAGCATTGCAAGTTAACTAAAGGTACTAATATTGATATTAGTGGATTGAGCCATGAAAGATTAAAAGAGAAAGGATCTATGCAATGGCCAGTCCCTTCATCGGATTCAGAAGGAACTCCCCGATTGTTTACAGATAAACAGTTTTACACTCCCAACAAAAGAGCGAAAATTCATTCAGTACCTGATGATAATAATTCTGAAGCAGTCTCTTCAGAGTTGCCACTAATTCTCACTACTGGAAGAATTCGTGATCAATGGCACACAATGACCAAAACCGGCAAGGTTAATAAACTCAAGAAACATATTGATAGTCCTTTCGTGGAGATCCATCCACTTGACGCAGAAATCAGAGGTATTAAAAACGGAGATCCTGTCTTAATTAAAAATGACAGAGGTAGCGTTAGAGTCAATGCCAGAATAACGAATGATATAAAATCAGGAGTCGTGTTTCTGCCAATGCATTGGGGGCGTATTCTTAATAGGAGCTTTGCCAGAGCCAATAACCTTACAGGTTCATTAATAGATCCTATATCTAAAGAACCTGACTTTAAGTTTTCTGCAGTAGAAATAACCAAATATCAAAAGCCTAAACAGAAAATTGTAGTAATAGGTGCAGGCGCGGGAGCATGTAAGTTCGTAAGTTATTATAGGGAAATAAATACAACAGATGAAATTCATGTTTTCAGCAAGGAGGTATTTCCGTTTTATAACAGAGTGATGCTTCCTGATTATATCAGTGGAGCTTTGCCATGGCATAAACTTGTAAAGCTTACAACTGTGGAGAGTGATGGTCTCGGAATAAAATTACATCAGGGTAATGGTATTGTCTCTATTGATAAGGAAAATAAGACAGTCACGGATGAAAAAGGCGAAGTGCACACTTATGATGTTCTTATACTTGGGATGGGGAGCAGACCATTCCTTCCAAAGGATATTGAACTGAGCTTTGAAGGGATATTTTCTATGAGAACCCGTCACGATGCTGATAAGCTGAAAGAGTACACATCTCCTGGAGATCATGTTGTAATTGTCGGTGCTGGTCTTCTTGGACTGGAACTGTCAGCATCGCTTAGAGATATCGGTATTGAAGTAACAGTATTGCAGCGTTCATCAAGGCTAATGGACAGACAATTAGATGAAACGGCAAGTGAGCTGTTACATGAAGAAGTCACAGACAGAGGGGTAGAGATTCTCTATAATGATCAGGTAAAATATTTTACGGGAAGGGAAAAACTAACCGGAATAAAACTAGTAAGTGGACGTACTCTTGAGTGTAAAGCAGTTGTGTTTGCCATTGGAACAACTCCAAACATAGAAATACCAAAGCAAGCAGGCTTGGAGTCCAAAAGAGGGGTAGTAGTAAATGAATACCTTCAGACCAGTGATCCTAATATTTTTGCAATGGGAGAATTGGCGGAATTCAATAATAACCTTTATGGAATCACAGCAGCTGCAGAAGAGCAAGCTGAAGTGATTGGCAGATATCTAAATGGAGATATGTTGAGTTATTACAAAGGGACACTTTCAATGAATATACTAAAAATGGAAGGATTGTCGCTATGCTCTCTGGGGTTATCCGATGTGCCACATGATAAAAAAGAGGAATATGAAGAAATAACCTTTCTGGATCAGGCTCAAAGATATTATAAGAAATGTATTGTCCATGAAGATAAACTTGTCGGTGCTATTTTGCTTGGAGATAAATCAGAGTTTGTGGAGTTTAAAGAACTTATCCAAAACCAAACCGAATTATCTGATAAAAGAACAGAAATACTCAGAGGAAAAGCAGGAGGAGCTGAGCCTGTGATCGGTAAGCTTGTTTGTTCTTGCAATAATGTTGGAGAAGGTAATATTGAGTCTGCAATTGAAAAAGGTTGCAAAGATTTTTCTGACTTATGTAAAATTACCGGCGCAGGGATGGGATGTGGCAGCTGTAAGCCGGAAGTTAAAGCAATCCTGGAAGGTTCACTATTGAAAGTTTAAATTGTTTTGGTTTTAATGAATAAATGAAAGCTATCTGGGTTTCGGGTAGCTTTTATATTTTAAATATAGTTGTGTACGTATAAATACGTAATATAATTTTTGGTTATAAATAAATTATTTTTGAGTAATATATTGATTTTTAGATATGTAATATAAGTTTACAAATGTAAATTTAAAGTGTATAGATTGTAAAATTGTTTAATTTTTAAGTTGAATCGGTTGTAATGATGGAATATTTAAATAAAATACAATTAAAGTAAGCTAAAATGAGTCTTTTTGTACAAAAAATAGGATCTATTGTTAAATTTTGTGAATAAAGGAGTTTGATGTTAAAAAAAATAAGTATTAATACTTATTTTTGCATTTTTTATTTATGTTTGTTTAAAACAATATCAGGAGCAAAACAGCAAAATTTTATGACTATAAAAGATCTGATTTTGTGGAATCTGGAAACCTTATTTCTAGTTGAAGAAGAAATTCCTGCAGACTACTCTTATGGATTGCCAGTATCTCAAAGGCACTCTTTCTGTAGTGGATGCCCTGAGAACCTTTAGTATACGTGCTATGGTAGCAGTCAAAGAAATCCCTGCAAATAAGGAGTTGTTTAGAGATATTATTAAAGACCGTCAATCTGACTTTATGTCTACTGATTTTATATTTTAACAAAAGTGGGCAATGACTCATTAATTAATACTTAATCCTGTCATATAAAGAATTATGGAAGAGGTAATCAGAATATTAACAATCGGTGGAATAATATCCCCTGGAGAGCTTGAGAAAATTGCGCTATGTGCCAAAGGACATAAATGTTCAGGAATTAATTTCGGTTCAAGACAGGAAATATATTTAACCTGTCCGGTTAAAGAAGTTGATAAACTAAAAGATGATCTTAAATCATTAAGCTTTTTATGTGAGTCCTCCTCCGGACAACACAGCAATATAGTTACTTCATCAGCAAGCGTCGGATTATATCCCTCTACAATTTGGGTGACTGCCGATACATTTTTTGATGTCCTGGAGGAATTTGATTACCAGCCTAAGCTTAAAATAAATATAACGGATCCGGCGCAAAGGTTGATTCCACATTTTACAGGTCACCTTAACTTTATTGCTTCTCACCATCGCAACTACTGGTTTTTGTACGTTCGGCTTCCGGGTTTTGCACAAAGAGAACTTTGGCCCGCATTGATTTATATAGATGATGTAGCTCTTCTTTCAAAGAAAATAGAGGAATTATATTATAAAAATAAGCCAGCTGATCTTAATGAATTTTTCAATATGATAACAACCGATGTTATCAGCAACAGCAGAACGATAGATGGTAACTGCAATATTTCAAAGGGATCGATTCCATATTATGAAGGGCTTAACCCTATGGGAGGGGTTTACTGGCTGGGTATTTACAGGAGAAATTATGAATATCCAATTGAGTTTATACTAGATGTTTGTGAAATATGTAATGAGAGTAGAATTGGTAAAATTAACCTTACTACATGGAAATCTCTGCTAATAAAAGATATCAAAGATGAAGAGCGGATAAAATGGGAGGTCCTTTTAGGCAAGCATGGGATCAATATAAGACATTCTTCTCTTGAGTTGCATTGGCAATTACCAGATTTGAATCTTAAAGCACTTGAGCTTAAAAACAAACTTGTAGATATTTTTGACAGAAAAGATATCAGGACCTATGGGATTTGCTTTGGAATTAGTACTCCAGAAACAATTAGTTATGGAAATATTATCATAAGGTTCAACGAATCTCAGAACATATATTCCATTTTTCATACCGAAGATTTTGATCCTACAAATTCTGAATTAATTTTATTTGAAGAAAGCATAACTGAAAGTGAACTGGCCGAAGAGCTTCAAAGTCTATGTCTGATTTTTTATTCTCAGTTAAATAAGAAAAAAGTAGACGATGCTCCTCTTAAACCAAGAATGCTTAAGCCTGAAATAGATCTCTTTCAATGCACCATCTGCTTTACTATTTACAATCAGACTATAGGTGATATAGTTGCCGGTATAAGTCCAGGAGTGCCATTCAATCTTCTTCCTGAAACCTATTGTT
Organism: Sporocytophaga myxococcoides; assembly: GCF_000775915.1. Taxonomy (NCBI): domain Bacteria; kingdom Pseudomonadati; phylum Bacteroidota; class Cytophagia; order Cytophagales; family Cytophagaceae; genus Sporocytophaga; species Sporocytophaga myxococcoides. Next base: position 34,106 of record NZ_BBLT01000009.1, on the reverse strand, counting down.
GCCCTGTTTGTGAAGGAGAGAAAGAGAGTTATATTAAAATGGTTTCTTAAAAAATCAATATATCGAAGTTTGCCAAAAGGGAGTCATCAGAAATCAGGACTCTCACTTTATTAAAGCTATTCCGCTTCCTTTTTTAGAAAATTTCTCACAACCTGTCTAAGGTTCTCCTTAAGCTTGATATTATCCTGAGCTATCTTTTTTGTTTGGCCTTTTAATAATGATTTTCTATATATTAATTGATTCTCAAGATCTTGTTTCTTATCCTTTCTGAACGGAGACTCCTCTGACATATGCTAATTATATTGATAGGCCAAAACTATAATTTTAGTCTATTATTACCTATAAGTATTCCTTTATTTTTGATTCTGGAAACCAAATAATATTTCGCAAAAAAAAACTTATCCAAGTCCATCTTACTCATAAAAAGTGATTTATATAATTAATTTAAAATTTTTCGAACAAATTATTAAAATAGTCGAAAAGTTAAATTACATTTGTTTATTCATTCACTAAACTTTTCTGGTCTATTGTTCGAAAATTCTTAAGAGTGAAGATATTGTTGAAAATTAGTGTATTACACTTACTTGTTTTATGAGAGTTATTTATTGTTTACTTTTTTTTATTGGTATTACCAAAAGTGTCATGTCCCAAACTTTGCCAGAAAGTCCAACTTCTTTTACATTAAAAGAGGCAATAGACTATTCTATGGACCATAGCTTTACAGTAAAAAATTCTGTTTTACAAAAAAACATGACTTCGGCTAAAAAAGGAGAGGTTAGGTCTTTATTACTTCCTCAAGTGAGCGCAAATGCAGATTATAATCACTTTTTTCAAGTACAGAAAAATATACTTGAAGGAGGAATTGGTCTTATGACTACAGCAGCTCCCGGAGCTGTTGTTCCTTTGCAACTTGCTTTACCTAATCAACTTGTTCCTTCGCTTTCCGCATCTCAGGTATTGTTTGATATGTCTCATTTCTCTGGTTTAAAAGCAGCAAATGCTTCGGAAGTGATAGCCGATCAGACAATAAAAAAGTCTCAGATTGATATGACTGTAAATGTTACCAAAGCTTACTATGGAGTGTTGGTAAATGAGAAACAACTGAAGGCTATCCGTAAGAATCTTGAAAGGATGGATTCATTATACAAAGAAACCATTGCCCGGTATGAAACGGGTCTTGCCAGGAGGATCGACGTGAGTAGAATTGAGGTAAGTCTTAATAATATGAGAGAAGAGAAGGAAAAGACAATCAGGGCAGTTGCGCTTAGCCGATCAATTTTGAAGTATCAGATGAACTTACCTGAGGAGAATCCATTGGTTCTCACAGATTCATTGTCGGAAAATGTACTGTTGGAAGTGGAGCAAATTCTGAATACCAGGCAAAAAGTAAATTATTCAAACAGGATTGAATATTCCATCATTGAGTCTCAAAAGAGATTAAGCAAGTTAGATTTACAAGCCACCAGAGCGGGTCATTATCCAAGACTTCTGGCAGTTGCTTCCACAGGGTTTACACCTTCAGCATCCAAGATTGAAAATCTTACACAAAGTAGTCGCTGGTATCAATACTCTTCGGTTGGGTTAAGGCTGCAAGTACCTATATTTTCAGGTTTTGCTACACACTATAAAGTACAGCAAAAGAGAATAGAAGAAGAGGTGATCGATAATAATAAAGTGGCGTTGGAGAAAGGTATTAACCTGGAAGTAGATCAGGCATTGATTAATCTGGAGAACAGTATGCAATCATTAAAGATTCAGAAAAGAAACCTTGATCTTGCTCAAGAAAACTTACAGGTACTAAGAGCCGAGTATGAGCATGGGATTGCCCTCAACATAGAGGTAACCACAGCAGAAGCTTCTTTAATAGATGCTCAGACAAGTTATTATAACGCGTTATATGGAGCCTTGCTTTCAAAAGCAGATTATGACAAGGCAATGGGGAATATTATTAAATAAGAAAAAATCCCTCCTCATATAGCTATTAAATCAAGTTGAATTAAGAAAACACAAATAAAGAGAATATACTCCAATGGATATGAATAGAAATCTATTTTCAGGTGCTTTTTTGTTAATCGGACTAACAATACTGACTTTTTCCTGTAAAGGTCCGGCTCCCAATGTGCAGGCTATACACGTTCCAGTAAACCTGCAGAAAGTAAATTTTGAAGATGCAGTTTATCATAATTTTTACCCAGGAAATGTAGTTGCGCTGGATGAAGTGGAAATAAGCAGTGAGGTGAGTGGATTTATAACAGGCATCTTTTTTCAGGAAGGACAATTGGTAAGAAAAGGTCAGAAGCTATATGAAATTGAACAGAGTAAATATGCAGCTTCCCACGCACAGGCTGAAGCCAATGTGAAGATTGCCAAAGCAAACCTTGAAAAAGCAAGAAGTGATGCTAAACGCTATAGTGAACTTGGACAAAGAGGGATGGCGACTCAGCAGAAACTTGAATATTCTGCAACAGATCTTGAAAATGCCGAGAATCAGCTTGCAGTTGCTGAAGCAGAATTGTTAAGAGCTAAAACCGATCTGAGACATGCAACTATTTATGCTCCGTTTGACGGAACCATAGGAATATCGCTTGTAAAAAAAGGAGCTTTTGTCACCGGTGGTCAGACCAGGCTCAATACGATTTCATCCAATGATCCCATTGCAGTAGACTTTGTAATCAGTGAAAAAGAGATCAACAGATTTCTTGAACTGGAGAAAAGGAAGATCTCTAAAACTGATTCCTTGTTTACGATCGTATTGCCAGATGGAAGTCTTTATATCTACCCTGGAAAAATTCTTTTCCTGGACAGAGCTGTAGACAGACAAACAGGGACTTTAAAAGTAAGACTAACTTTCCCTAATGGTCAAAGAAGTCTAAGAGCAGGCATGAGCTGTAACATCAGAGTCCAAAATAAGAACGCCTCTAAGCTGCCTGTCATTCCTCAAAAATCAGTGACTGAGCAAATGGGTGAGTTCTTTGTGTATGTCGTTAATCAGGATACTGCAAGACAACGTAAAATAAAACCGGGACCGGTCATTGGTCATAATATTGTTGTTTATGATGGCTTGTCAGAAGGCGAAGATATTGTTGTTGACGGAGTACAAAAACTGCGTGATGGTTCTGCTGTGGTAAGCAACACGGAGAAGCCGACAACTTCCGCTAAATAATCTTTGGGTTTAACAAGCTAATTTATGATAGCAGATATATTCATTAAAAGACCGGTAACAGCAATTGTTATATCAGTTGTTATCACAATCGTAGGGATACTAACACTGATTAATCTCCCGGTGAGTCAATATCCTGAAATAACTCCCCCATTGGTTCAGGTAACTGGGGCGTTTTCAGGAGCGGATGCCCAGACTGTTGAACGTACTATGACAACACCGATTGAGTCGCAGGTTAACGGTGTTCCGGGCATGTCATACATTCAGACCAATGCAACGAGTGATGGAAGTATGACAATGAACGTGACCTTTGATGTTGGTACAAATGTAGATATTGCAACCCTGGATGTTCAAAACCGTGTGAGCGTTGCTACGCCTCAGCTTCCAGACGATGTTAAAAGAGTTGGCCTTACAGTGAGAAAGCGTAATCCTTCTATTTTGATGCTCGTTGCTCTGTATTCACCTAAAGGTACACATGACATAAAATTCCTTGACAACTATGTAAATATTTACATAAAAGATGCTCTCTTAAGAGTGAAGGGAGTTGGAGATATCTTTAGCAGAGCTGATAATTTCAGTATGCGGGTCTGGTTAAAACCGGATAAACTGGCTCAGTACGGAATCACTGCAAGTGAAGTGATTACCAAGCTACAGCAGCAGAATATGCAGGTAGCGGCTGGTTCTACCGGAGCCGCTCCCCAAGCCAATGATCAGGCATTTGAATATACCATCCAGATTAATGGAATGTTGGAGAAAGAAGCGGATTTTCAGAATATAGTAGTCCGCACCAAACCTCAGGATGGATCTATTGTGTATCTGAAAGATGTAGCAAGAATAGAACTTGGAAAATACAATTATGCCAACAATAACTTTGTAGACGGCCTGAGATCTTCATATCTGCTTATTTATCAGGCTCCCGGAAGTAATGCAATGGAAGTGGCTGAAGGAGTTACCAAAGCAATGGAGGAACTGAAAAAATCATTTCCTTCCGATGTACAATATGTAATCCCATTTGAAGCAGTTTCAGTAGTAGATGTTTCAATTAATGAAGTAGTACATACACTGGTTGAAGCCCTGATATTAGTTGTAATTGTAGTATTCCTCTTTTTACAAAGCTGGAGAGCGACATTGATTCCCATACTGGCAATACCAGTATCGATTATTGGAACATTTATTTTCTTTATACCGTTAGGGTTTACAATAAATACGCTAACCCTATTTGGATTCGTCCTTGCCATTGGAATTGTTGTGGATGACGCTATTGTTGTGGTAGAAGCTGTTCAGCATTATATAGATCACGAAGGCCTTTCACCTAAAGCGGCAACCATTAAAGCCATGAAGGATATCTCAGGGCCTGTAATTGCGATCGCGCTTATACTTGCTGCGGTATTCGTACCTGTAGCGTTTGTTCCAGGTATCGTAGGACGGTTGTATCAGCAATTTGCCATCACCATTGCAGTTTCAGTCTTGATTTCCGCTTTTGTAGCTTTGTCTCTGACACCGGCATTATGTGCCATGCTCCTAAGGCCAATGCATTTAGATGAACATTCAAAAGGATTGAATAAGTTTTTCTTTAAATTCAATAACTGGTTTGCTCGAATCACTGCCTCGTACTCTTCAGGGGTTCAGAAAACAATTAAGAAAGCACCATTAGTGCTGGTATTACTAGTATGTATTTTTGCAGGAACAGTAGGAATGTTTAAAGCCAAACCAACAGGCTTTATTCCAACGGAAGACGAGGGGCGTTTAATGATTACATTTGAGCTTCCCGAAGCATCTTCAACAACAAGGACTGTTGCTGTTCTGAAAAAGATGATGACCATCATAGATGGTATTCCGGCTATTGAACACTATGCTGCACTTGGAGGATTAAATGCAATCACCTTCGCATCTAAATCCAATAGTGGTACATTATTCTGTCAATTAAAACCATGGAAGGACAGAAAGGATAGATCCATGCAGGTAGACGCTATTATTGGTCAGCTTCAGAAAGGCTTTTCGGAAATCAAAGAAGCAAACATCATTGTGATCCCTCCACCGCCAATTCCTGGTTTAGGTAATGCTTCCGGTTTCAGCTTTGTATTGGAGCAAAAAGAAAGTAATGATGATATCAAAGGTTTTGAAAGAGTGGTTCAGTCTTTTGTTATGGAAGCCAACAAAAGACCTGAAATTGCAAGAGCCTTTACTTTCTTTACAGCAAAAGCTCCTGGTTATAAAATAAATGTAGACAGAGCAAAGTGCGAATTGATGGGAGTGCCAGTGACCGAAGTTTTCAGTACCATTCAGACTTATATGGGAGGAAAGTATATCAATGATTTTACAGCATATGGACGTACCTTCAGAGTGGTGGCACAGGCAGATACATTATATAGAAAAGATATGAATAATCTTGATCAGTATTATGTAAGAAATAATAAAGGTCAGATGATACCATTAAGCACACTTGTTTCGTATACAGTTATTGAAAGTGCACCTGTTGTGTCACACTATAATCTTTTCCGGTCTGCCGAAATAAATGGAGTACCTAAAGAAGGATATAGCAGCGGTGAGGCCATTGAAGCTTTAAAACAAGTAGCTGAACAAGTATTACCAGCAGGATATGGATACGAATTTTCAGGATTGAGCAGAGAGGAAATCAAATCAGGATCAACTACAGTATATATATTTGCACTCTCTGTTATGTTTGTATTCCTGTTTCTTGCTGCCCTTTATGAAAGCTGGTCAGTTCCATTCTCTGTAATGCTGGCTGTGCCTTTGGGAGCTTTTGGCGCCATACTTACGCTTACATTGCTTCCTAAGCTGAGTAATAACGTATATGCACAGATTGGTCTTATTACGCTAATAGGACTTGCAGCTAAAAATGCGATCCTTATAGTGGAATTTGCAAAAGAAAGGGTAGACCATGGAATGGAAATAGTTGCCGCAACGCTGGAAGCTGTGAGGCTTCGTTTACGTCCGATACTCATGACATCTTTTGCATTTATATTAGGAGTTTTGCCTTTGGTATTTGCGACAGGCGCAGGAGCTGTATCCAGGCAGACTATTGGCTGGACTGTCTTTGGAGGAATGCTTGCAGCAACTGGTCTGGCCATATTTATAGTACCTGTTTTGTTTGTAGTGATTTCAAAAATTGCATACCGAAATAAAAAAACTATTTCTGGTGTCAAAGATGAATTTCAGTTAAATAAAGAATTAATATCTGAAAATTAGAGCCTTCTACGGTCTTTTGTTTTCAAAAGATTGTACCTGGTTAATTTGTGTTTATTTGTGATTCCCTCTGCTTATGCAGAGGGAAATTTTTGTTAACGAATAGTATTATCCGATATTATGAAAAGAGAAATCACAATTCAGGTAAAAACATCATGGTTGTCCCGTATGTTTTTCGGAGCGTCTCAGTATTCTTATTTCAACACTAATCCTATTGACGATTATTCTGTATTTCTTAATACTAAAATAGGTTCCCTATCGTGGGGTAATAACAAAAAGGAAGCAAAGGAGGACCTTGCAAAAAGTTTTAAAATACTTTTGGACCTTTATGATATAAAACTTCCCTTAAAATATATTCAGGAACAACTGGAGAACGAATCTCAGACGAATAAGGAAGCGGCAGAAAAATGGTCATTACATTCAGAATTTCCTGCCAATTGGTAGTGTAAGTTTTTTTTGTATAAAGATCAAAAAAATATGGTAAATTTATGGTTTGAAAATTTTTTTAATGACAGAAAAAACAAAAACGGAAGACTCTTCAAAGCTTGATAACATTCTAAATGCTGCTCAGAAAAGGTTTGGGCACTATGGTTTGTGTAAAACAACAATGAATGAAATTGCTGCAGATGTGGGTATGGGTAAAGCATCCCTTTACTATTATTTCCCCGACAAAGAGGCGGTTTTCCAGGCTGTAATAAAAAAAGAGCAGGAAGAGTTTCTGTCAGAAATGAAAAAACATATGAATGCTGAAACAGATGCATCTTCTCAGCTAAAACTATATGTGAAATACCGTCTTGACTATTTTCAGAATCTACTTAACCTTTCCAAACTTAAAACAGAATCATTTTTTAATTCAAAGCCTATATTTGGCAAAGTAGTAGAAGACTTTTATAAACTTGAAATAGAGCTTGTTGCTAGCATCATTCAGACTGGTATTGATAAGCAGGAGCTTCGTGAAGTGAATAAAGAAGAATATGCTTTATTGTTGATGAATATACTGCAAGGCCTGAGATTGATTCGAATTAAATATAAAGCTCTGGCAGAATTTGATCCTGAAGATGTAGCTTATCTGAAGCAAAACAATGATAAGGTGATCTGTATGTTTATTAAGGACCTTAGACGATAGGCAGTAAGAAATTGACAGGAAGGTCTTATTTCAGGTATGACCTTATCATAAAGTCTTACATGAAAGAGAGCTTTTCTAATACAATTATTCCGGTACCATCATGTATTTGTCCTCCCCCTCGAAGATGCTTTTTAAATTCCATATGATAGATTCATTTTATTGCCTGACGTAGTGCGATTCCAGAATTATTTGTTAATCAAGGGGAAGTATCATTTTTTTAGCTAAAATCGCTTGAATAGGTTACCTTTTGCAGTTTTTAATTATCAATTGTCGAGTGTTTTTTCGTATTATTAGAAACATTAAATTACTTAAGACTTTTTAATGATTCGATCCAGAAGTCTTAAAGTTAAATGTACATTTGGTAAAAGAACCGGTTTGCTTATTTATCGATTTTTATGGTACACACTTTTTTCTCTTGTAAAAAATGTTTTTCCTTTCTTGTTATGTTATTGATAAGTCACATTATCAAGGCGCAGAATCCTGGAATGTCTGATCTGTCATTAGGATTGGGAACTTTTAATAAAACAATAAATGACATAGCAATTCAATCGGATGGAAAAGTTATTGTCGTGGGAGATTTTATTACTTATAAAGATATTTCACTTAATCGAATTGCTCGTCTTAATGCTGATGGCACACTGGATAATACTTTTAAAATAGGATTTGGTTTTGATAATTCTGTAAAAACCATTGCTATTGATAAAAATGATAAAATTTTATTAGGAGGAAGTTTTACCACATACAACGGCTTTAATTGCAATTACCTGGTACGTCTTAATAATGATGGATCTATAGACAATACTTTTAATATTGGGACAGGCCCAAATTCGGAAGTTAATACAATTGCTTTACAGCAAGATGGAAAAATCTTACTAGGAGGGGCTTTCCTGGCTTTTAATGGAACTCCTGCAGGACGTATCATTCGCCTTAATCAGAATGGTTCATCAGATAGTACTTTTAATATTGGAAGTGGCTTTAATAACAAGGTTAATACTATCAAGATTCAAAACGATGGAAAAATATTGGTTGGCGGATCGTTTAGTTTTTTATTACAGCCTCCTGTTTCGGTTAGCAAGTATGGCTTTGCAAGATTGAATTCAGATGGTTCTTCTGATAATTCGTTAGATTTTGGTTCTTATTCTTCTGGTTTTGAAATTTTGACTATAGCCATTGATTCATCAGAAAGGATCTTAATAGGAGGAACATTTAGAATGGGTGCTAATATAGCCAGGATTAACCCCAATGGTTTGATTGATCATTCATTTACAGGAAATGGAGCAAATAATTCAGTAAGATCAATTGCTGTACAAAGGGATGGTAAAATATTGATAGGGGGAGATTTTACTACTTATGGAGGAACAGAAAATATTCAGGATGGTCTTTCAAGGGTAAATGATGATGGTACTATTGACCTCTCTTTTAAAAGAGTGAAAGGGACACATGGCGTGAGATCAATTATTATACAATCTGATGATAAAATTTTAATTGGAGGATCATTTCAATTTACGAATGGTTATCCTACATCATCTGTTTCCAGACTAATTACTGACGGCTCAACCGACACTGAATTCAATATCGGTATGGGGGCTAACAACCTTGTTAATACGATAGTACTACAAAGGGACGGAAAAATTTTGATTGGTGGAAGTTTTACCATATTTAATGGAGTTCCAAAGAATTATTTGGTTCGTCTTAAAGATGATCATTCGATTGATTCAGATTTTAATATAGGAACCGGAGCGAACGGTACGATACATATAATTACAATTCAACCTGATGGTAAAATACTTGCTGCAGGAACCTTCACATCTTTCAATGGAGTTACCTGTAATAGCATCATACGCTTAAATCCCAATGGGTCTGTGGACAATTCATTTAATTCAGGTTCGGGTACGAATACTAGTATTTACAGCATCGTTGTGCAATCTGATGGAAAAATCCTCGTAGGTGGCAATTTCTACTCTTTTAATGGCTCAGGGAAAAGTTACCTTGTTCGTTTGAATTCAAATGGCTCTATCGATAACACTTTTATGATCGGTAACGGCGCCAATGATATTGTATATAAGATAGTTCTATTGGAAAATGGAAAGATAATTATTGGAGGCAATTTCTCAACATTTAACGGTAATGGTTCAAATCGCTTGATAAGGCTTCATCAGGATGGGTCCATCGATTATACATTTGGATTAAAAGGCAATGCTAATAGTACTATTTATGACTTTGCAGTACAGTTGGATGGTAGAATATTAGTAGCAGGTTCCTTTACTGCGCTTGGAGGCTTAAAGAGAAAATATTTAGTCCGTCTTAATCCTAATGGATCAAATGATGGGAGTTTTGTTCCTTCTTCTGCTATTTCCAGGGCAATTGTGAAGTTACGTCTTCAAAAGGATAATAATAAAATATTAATTGCAGGACTTAATCTATTTGCCCGAATAAATATTGATGGTTCTATAGATGATTCATTTTCCGGCATATATGATAATATTGGTGTCAACTCCATTGTATTTCTGAATAATGGAAAGATACTAATAGGTGGAAACTTTACAATGTATCAAAATTATTCAATCAATTCCATTACCAGGCTTGGAGGTGATCCTATATACTCCAATACTTTTCATGGAAAAGTATATTCAGATCGTAATAGGAATTGTATTCCCGAAATAAATGAAAACCCTATATCTTCGGTAGTGATTAAAGCTTTGCCAGGTCCATATTATGGAGGAACAGATGCGGCAGGAAATTATGCATTAAAAGTAGATTCAGGCAGCGTACTATATACTCTTACTCAAGAGTTCAACTCAATTAATTCAGAGCTTTTATTAAATCAATGTGCTCCTTCTCATAAAATTTCGCTTCATTCCACAGGTAAAGATACCTGCTGTGTTAATTTTGCAGATTCTATAAAGCAATGTGCTCTTCTCAGCATAAGTATGGAGCGATGCAAAATAAAAAGATGTCACAAGGGGTTCGGATATATCTACTATGGCAATTATGGTAATCATGCAGCTAAAGAAGTGCAGATCAAGGTTATTTATCCAACCTATATGAGACCCGTAAGCTCAGATCCTCCATGGACTTCAATACAGGACTCATTGGTTATATTTGACATCGGACAGGTTGACGCAATGAGTGGAGGCTCTATTAAATTATTAGATTCAGTTCTTTGTGTTGATGATATTACAGGACTTACCCAGTGTATAAAAGCAACCATTTCACCGCTTAACAACTGTACAGCAGCTGATCCTGCTTGGGACAATTCTTCCATAAATGTGACAGGAAGGTGTATCGGAGCTTCTGCGCACTTCAATATTATAAATGAAGGTAATGGAGACATGGATAGTAAGAGATTTTACAAAGTCTATTTAAATGACACATTAATTCACACAGGACAGTACCAACTTAAATCCGGGGAAGAGCTGAAAATAAGTTATCCTGTAGAAACATCAGTTGTCAGGTTAGAGGCTGATCAATCACCTTATCATCCTTCTAAAAGGAGGCCTCGAACTATTGTAGAAGGCTGTACGCTGCCAGTACCATGGAAGTTCTTTCCTTCATCCTATGGAAAGAATGACCTGGATGAACAGACTTCAATTGGTTGTTACATGATCAAAGATAGTTATGATCCGAACGACAAAATGGCTACTCCTGTTGGTGTCGGTTCTGCTCATAATATTTTCCCAGGTGAAGCAATCGAATATACGATACGTTTTCAGAATACAGGGACAGATACAGCATATTACGTCAGAATCGTAGATACACTTGATGTTGCTCTGGATGTTTCTTCCTTTAAGCACGGAGTAAGCTCTCATCCATTTACGCTCGATATAAGCGGAAAAGGAAATGCAGTCCTCACTTATTCCTTTGTAGGTATTAATTTGCCTGACAGTACTGCTGATCAGGCAGGGAGCAATGGACTGATTTCATTTAGAGTTGCCATACCATCCAATACTCCAATTGGTACAATAATTAAAAATAAAGCGTCTATATATTTTGATTATAATAAACCAGTAGTTACCAATGAAACATTTCATACTGTTGATACTACTGTATTCATAAATTTAGCGAAAGGTAGCCTGGTACAAGTAGATCAGATGATTTTGGGGGAAATTCCAATAAAATCACAATCAATGTTTAAAATTTATCCTAATCCATCAAATGGTATAATAACAATTGAAACACTAGAAGGGAGGAAGAATGATAAATTAATAATATACTCCACTATTGGAGTTCTCCAAAAAACAATTCAATTAAATGGTGAGAATATACAGCAAGTGAAACTTGCCGACCTAAGGGAAGGATTATACATATATGAAATTTTACAAGAAGGCAAGCAACGAACTAAAGGCTTATTAGAGTTGAGGAGTTTATATTGATTCTTTAATAATTATATAAGGCTTTTAGTACATCTGAAATGAGTTTAAATTCCTTGGTTTATACCGTAAATCACAATTTTTTATTTGTAGCAAATCAAACCTTCATCCCATTTATTAAGCCTGGCAGAAGCTATAAACACTGCTTTAAAGAACGATAATATCATTTCTTTAGGAGATTCTGATGTTCTTACCTTCTCATAAGGTAATATAAACTCCCCAAGTGCATCATTATAATATGCACCCTCAGGCATCTTTGATGTATTAAATTTATCTGGTTGAGGATAGGCATAAGCATAGAATGCGGGCTCTCCCAAGCCTAGACCAGGCCAAAAGCCATAACTGCTTAACTCTTTCGAATACGCCTCTACCATTACTTCTTTACTAACATTAGGTACTCCCGGATGTGCAGGAGCATGTTTCCCTGAAAAGAAGGTTACTGCAAGATCCATTGCTCCCCAGAAGAAATGTACAGGACTGCTCTTACCGATAAATTCAGATCTGAAAACCCTCATCACGTGATCTGCACCTAAGAGAATTTTATGAAATGTTTCCACATACTTTTTATCATACGTTTTGTGGGTAAAATCTCTTTCAAATGGAATTCTTTCTTCCATTTCAACAGGAGTTGTCCAAATATTTATTTCAATACCTAGATGTCTGAGTTTCTCTTTTGTTTCTATATAAAAATCCGCTACAGACCTGGAGTAAAGATCCAGGCTGTCAAATTTACCCTCATTGGTTTTAATATACAGTTTATGGTCAATAAAATCAAAGTCAATCTGAAAATATGAATTGTGATAAGGAATAAGTCCTGTTGTAAGGCCTTCTGCAGTTGGAGTAAAGGTAATATGCCACCAATGATTAAGCTTAGGAGAAAAGCTAAGTTTTATTTTCCCTACAATCTGCATCCAAAGATGAAGTGTTTTATAGGTTTTGATCCATTCATCCAGAACCAGTGGCGGCCATGGATTTTCTCTTTCAGATATGAGAATATTATTTGAACTCTTATATAGGAAATTTTTCATAACCTCTTTTGTAGTTAACTTTTGAAAATAATTAAAGGTTTTCAAAGGAGGTTAATCCTGTATATTATCAGGAGATTACCAGACATTTGCAGTTCTTTTTCTGAAGTCGGAGGGTGTGGTTCCTTTGTATTTTTTAAAAATCCTGTTCAAATGACTTTCATCTGTAAATCCCAGTTCAAATGCAATTTCATTTATTCTAAGGTCACTGTATCGAAGTCTGGTTTCTACAAGCTGGAGCTTGTAATTAGTAATGTATTGCTGAAGGTTTTCTCCTGTATGCTTCTTGAAATATTCTCCCACATAAGATTGTGAAAGATTAAATTGCATGGCTAATTGTTCTGATTTCAGCATTTCAGGCTTATAGATATTACTTTGAATATATCTTACAATAGATAGCATAGTTTCGGAAGATCCATTCTCCTGAAGCTTTGCAGGGATCGTTCTTGAGATGCTTCTGGCCACAAGAACGATGATAGTGTTTACAAGCTGAGCTATAACTTCCTGATGATATAGGTCTCTGTTGATGTATTCTTTAATAAGGCTGTCAACAATGTTTTTTACAAGTATTTTGTCCTCGATATTTTTAAGAATACAACCAGGATGGTTACTTGCATTCTGGAAAATAAATTCCAGTCTGGAAGTCCAGGCTTCGAAATATGAAGGATCCTTTTGGTCTTTTGATTTTAAATAAATATCTCCAAACCTTAGATAAAAGAATTTAGTTGTCTTTTCAATTTCAAAAGAATGACAATCTTTAGGGGTTAGTAAGAAAAAATGCCCTTTTGAGTAATTAAATTTGTTTTTATTAATGCACTGCTTACCAGCACCATCAATTATATAGACAAGTTCAAAAAAATTATGAGAATGCCCGGATACAGAAGCTTCCTCCCGTTCCTGAAAGAAAATTTCGAAAGGCTGATAGATATTTTCCTTAACCATATACCTTTAAATTTACAGGATAAACCTGAGATTATACAAGAAGAAATTTTAAAATTTCTTGTTCTTTTGAGAAATAAATTCAACTATAAAAAATATGAAAGCATATATAATTAACGAATTCGGTGGCCCTGAAAAATTAATATCTACAAACATAAAAATGCCATCACCAGGAAAAAAAGAAGTGCTAATTGAAGTAAAATCATTCAGCATTAATCCGGTTGATGTAAAAACGAGATCAGGAAAGGGTCTTGCCGGAAGATTCAAAGATAAGCTTCCGCTTATACTTGGATGGGATATATCAGGAATAGTAAGAGAAGTTGGGGAAGAGGTTACAAAATTTGCAAACGGTGATGCTGTATTCGGAATGGTAAATTTCCCTGGACTAGCATCCGCATATGCTCAATATGTTGTAGCTCCTGAAGATCATATCACTAAAAAGCCTTCCAATATTACTCATGAAGAAGCTGCAGGTGCTACTTTGGCTTTATTAACTGCCTGGCAAGCTCTTGTGACAAATGCTAAGGTTAAATCTGGACAAAAGGTGCTAATACACTCTGCTGCTGGTGGCGTTGGACATTATGCAGTTCAGATTGCAAAATACCTGGGAGCTTATGTTATAGGGACATCATCTGCAGAAAACAGAGATTTTGTGCTTGGACTAGGTGCTGATGAACATATAGATTATAAGACTCAACGATTTGAGGATATTGTGAAAGACGCTGATTTTGTATTAGACACCATGGGTGGAGATAATGCCTTAAGATCTTTGCTGTCAACTAAAAAAGGAGGGACTGTCATTAGTATCCCTTCGGGGCTGCAGGAAGGATTAAAGGAAAAAGCAGAAGAGCTTGGAACAAATGCTTATAATTTCCTGGTAGCCTCAAATGGAAAAGACATGGAAGAGCTTGCAAAACTTCTTGAAAAAGGAATTATAAAATCTCATATTTCCAAAACATTTTCTTTTGATGATATTCAGTCTGCACACAAACAAATAGAGACTGGAAAAACAAGAGGAAAGGTAGTCGTAATATTGTAAATTATAAACCATGCTTAAAAAATAGCTTTTAAGATTTATTTATCTTAAAAGCTATTTAAGTTTACATAGGCAGGTTAAAGAATTAGAATTGAAGTAATACTTAAAAAGAGTTAAATGAATAAATATAAAGATTAGATATAATCTGATACTACACCAAAATTTTTCTGATCTTTCAACAGCAAAAAAAATATTTAAAAATATGCAAACCATTTTAGGCTCCGGCGGTGCAATTGGAATAGATCTCGCAAGAGAACTTAAGACGTACACCAAGGACATCAGGCTTGTAAGTCGTAATCCTAAGAAAGTAAATCCTGATGATCAGCTGTTCTCTGCAGACTTATCTGATCCGTCTTCTGTAGACAAAGCAATTCAGGGATCAGATATTGTTTATCTTACCATTGGATTCGAATATAAACTTAGTGTTTGGAAACGAAAATGGCCTCCGTTGATTAATCATGTAATTGAAGCTTGTAAGAGGTACAATGCAAAGTTGGTCTTCTTTGACAATGTATATATGTATGATCCGGAATGTATTGGAAATATGACTGAAGAAACACCGGTAAATCCATCGAGTGAAAAGGGGAAAATCCGAGCTGCAATTGCAGATAAGATCATGAAAGAGACTAAAAATGGCCTTACAGCGCTAATAGCAAGATCTGCTGATTTCTATGGCCCTTCTATAAAGAACAGCATCATGAACGAACTGGTGTATAAAAATTTAAAAAAGGGTAAAGCTGCAAACTGGATGGCCAGCGTAAATAAAATACACAATTTTACATATACACCTGATGCAGCAAAGGCAACTGCGATGTTAGGCAATACCCAGGACTGTTACAACCAGATATGGCACTTGCCAACTGACGCTTCAAAAATGACTGGTAAGCAATGGATAGAGCTTTTCGCTAAAGAAATGAGAATAACTCCTAAGTATCTGGTGTTACCATCATGGTTAATAAGTGTTCTTGGATTATTTGTTCCCATTATGAAAGAGTTAAAAGAAATGAACTATCAGAATGAAAAAGACTACTTTTTTAATAGCAGCAAATTTGAAAAGTATTTTGACTTTAAACCAACTACACCTGAAATTGGGGTAAGAAACATAATTGAGGCCGATACAGGCATGTTCTGAAAAATTCTAACCTTTACACTACTTTAGATTAAAAGTTCATTGATGATTAACACTGAAAAAAATCCAGTAGTTAAATGAAGTTAGTCATTTCTTTCAGATATGAGCTGATTGAAGGTTTGTATTTTTTCTACATTCCGTCGTGCTTCTAAGCATCATTTACAATAAATAACAATTATATCGAAGAGAAGGAAAGGATTATGCTCTTCTAATATGGTGGCAGTTGGCTAGCTTCCCAACCAATCATAGCTTTTTTCCTCTGACTTCCCCAACGAAATTCTCCAATACCACCCACATTTTTGATTACTCTATGACAAGGAATTATAAAACCTACAGGATTACTACCAATGGCTGTTCCTACAGCTCTTGAAGCATTGGCTTGATTAATGCTTCCCGCTATTTGCCCATAGGAGGTAAGGGCTCCTTGAGGTATTTTTAATAATGCTTCCCAGACTTTTATTTGAAACGCTGTACCTTTTAAGTGAAGCTTTATTTTTTCTGAGTCATTAAAATCGTTGGCAAAAAAGCGTGCTACTTTTGTCTGATCCTCATCCACATCTTCTATAATTGAAGCATTAGTCCATGAAGCTTTCAGCTCTTCTACCACTTTTTTTTCTTCACCGTCAAAGAAAAAAAGGTTACTAATACCTTTGCCTGTGGAAGCAATCAAATAATCCCCAAACTGGCTATTTCTTATACTATATCTGATTGTTAGATTTTCACCTCCATTTTTATATTCTCCGGGAGTCATTCCCTCTATGTTTACAAAAAGATCATGAAGGCGACTGGTTGTTGACAAACCTGTTAGTTCTGCTGCTTCTGCTAATGTTTTTGAAGGAGATTTTTCAAGTACTTTTTTAGCATACTCGATAGTAAGAAACTGTAGAAATTTTTTAGGACTAACTCCAGCCCATTCTGTAAACATACGCTGGAAATGATAAGGACTTAAATGGACTGCTTCAGCAACCTCTTCCAGTGAAGGTTGTTTTTTTATATTTTTTGAGATGAAATCTATTGCTTTGGCTATTCTGTCAAAATCAAAGTTATTGTTGTCCATAATTTAAATCTACTTCGTAAATGAACAGTAAATATGAAATATTAATTGGCATATTTCAATCTGAATCTTGCTGAATTTATTGGATAGCCAAACTTCTCCACAGATAGATAACGATATAACTTTCCATGTTTTTATACCTTTCGAAAAAGAGTTTGATATTTTTAGAATCCTTTTTATCCTCTATAATATTGTGATTTATAAAGGCTTTAAGTAATCCTGCATCTCCATGAGGGATGCAGTTCGGATCTCTGATTGTTTTCATAAGCACGTAATTTGCTGTCCATGTGCCTATTCCACGAAAGCTTGTCAGGAGCTTATGTCTGCTCTCCATATCAGGTAATGTCCGAAGGATATTTTTACTCAGCTTTCCTTCAGAAAAGGCTTTGGCTATACTGATTAAATAGGAAGCCTTTGCTGTAGAAAATTGCATCTCTTTTAATTCATCTGTCGAAGCACCTGCAAGTATTTTGAAATCTGGAAAAATATAAAATAATGATCCTTGATATTCCATCTTTGTTCCATACTGCTCTACCAATCTTCGTTTTAATTTATATGCAAAAGAGAGATTGATCTGCTGACCGATGATGCACCAGCAAAGAGATTCAAATAAATCTGTAATCCCCATAAGACGAAGACCGTAAAAGTCTTTATACATATAAGCCAGCTGTTTGTCTTTTTTAAGTGCACTGTAAAAGGACTCAAGATCATTATTTAAATCAAACCATTCAATTACAAAAGCTTCTATAAGCTTTTTACTTTTAACATTTACTGACCCAACAAGAACTTCAATGTTTAAGAATTTATCTTTTTCATAAATTCTGAGAAGATAAAGATCTTCTCCTAGTTTTAAAGCCTTCCAAACGGCATCCTGCTTTACAGAATGAGCACAATCATCATAATTACGATCCAGAAACCAAAGACACTCTGTGAAACTGAAATGGGGAGGTTTTTTAATTGTTATGATGTTATTCTTATTTATCATTGAGAAAATTTATGTAAATATGTTACTATACATTTAAAATATTTTGAATAATTTAATAATAAGGATAACTAAAGTAAGAAAGATGCAACATATTAACATGTAATCAGACAAAAAAGTACTGTACAGAAAGTTTGTAGCGCCTTTTTCAAGAATACAAATCATAGTTGGTAACAAGAGGCTATGTCTTCCTTAATCGGGCTATTGATGTCATGGATTCCTTCAGCACTTATAACCATGTAAAGAATCATGATAGGTTTTATTTAGATATAAAAAAATAAAAGAAAATGTAAATGGTAATATACTGACTGTTATAGTGTTAAAGGGTGTTTGGCAGGGGGAGTACTGCTACTGTTTTAAATATAGATAACATAACAATACTCTGTTCTGATGGTTTGCAACATGCATGAGAAAGGTTTTAAGAACCGTTTTTATTATTAGTGTATTGGTTTTCGAATTCAAATCTTCAGCTAAAGGCCAGCAAAATTTTTTGCCAGGTTTTGCCGGACTTATGTGTGGTAGTCAATCCGATCCTGGTATTTATGCAGTGGCTTTTGGATGGGGAATGAATGTTAAAAAAGTTGCTGACAGAAACGGTAAAACACATTTTTTTCCCAATGGTGACGTGTTACTTTTAAAAGCTCCTGCTTTGAGTTTAGTTGTTGCTACAAGGAAGAAAATACTTGGTGGAAATTACAGTTTTTCTGTGACAGGAGCTATCTGTAATTCCCGACTCGAAATTCCCAATATTATCGGTGCAAGTAAATCTTATCCTTATGGGATAACTTCTACTTACATACAGCCCATCAGTCTTGGCTGGAAAACATCAAGGGCAGACTTTATTGCCGGGTATGCTGTTTACCTTCCTACAGGTAAGTGGGTCTGGCTAGGTCAACACAATTATGGCTTGGGTATGTGGACACAGGAGATCAATTTAGGTACAACAATTTATCTGAACCACAAAAAAAGTATTCATTTTGCAATAGAAGCTAATTACGACATCAATAGTAAAAAGAGGGGTGTTTCTTATCGAACCGGTTGGCCTCTGACATTACAGGGTGGTCTGGGAACTAACTATGGCAATCCGGACAAGCTATTAAGTGGTTGGCTCGGAGTGGCTGGATTTGCACAGTGGATAACAGTAAAAACAAAGTTTAATTCTGACTTAGGACCTATCGATGGTCCATATGCTCATATTTATGGACTAGGGCCTGAGTTGGTCGTATTTAAAGGCGGACTTACATTTAGGTACTTAATGGAGTTTGGAGCTAAAAGCAATTATTTAGGTCCAATTTGGTGTGTGACGTTAAATTGGCAGATAAAAAAGTTGAAAGCTTAAAGTCAAAAGTTGAAAGTTTATTGATTAATAAGGAAATGTTGATCATACTTAATTTTGTCAGACTCTTTTTTTCAAACAGGGAGAAGTATTAAATTCTCCCCGTTTTTTTACTCTGGATCAATACTGATAATTACAGATGATTTCGAGGAAAAAGGAAATTCAAAAAGAAGAATTAAGTTGAGGATTATTTCAATCAGGATAAATTTATTAAATGTCATTACCTCCTCATATTCCCTTTAATTTTTCCTTTATTATCCCAGTGGCTCTTTATAATTTTTGTTTCGTCTCGTTCTTTTATTCTTCTCACATAGCATTCGCCAACAATATTCCCGTCGTCTCTTCTGGAACCGATAAATAAAGTAACTGGTTCACCGTATTCATTGGTGAAAAAAGTTATATCATTTCCACGAAATACATCATCAGTCCTCGATGAAGGCGTATACCGCTTGTTTAGTTTGGCTTCAAGGTCTTTGCCAATTCCTTTACTGAATTTTTCATTTTTTAATAAATGAGATTCTTCTTTCCAGGCTTTCATATTTTTCTCTTTTGATTTATAACAAAACCAGAAGGGCTTTCTATCTTCATTTTGATGATATTTCTGATTTAAGGAAAAGCTAAAAATGGAAGAGATAATGCAGTTGAGTGGAACCAAAATTAAAATATCTAAAGATTTAATTTAGGGAATTCCTGTTAATTTTTATCAATTTTTAAATCCGGTAAATCCTGATTCAGATACTTAGATAATCACGCTTAAATTATTTCAAATATTTTTTGTCAAAGTGTTACTTTTCGATTTGGCTGATGTATTCTTCCTGAAAATACTTTGGTATGAAAAAAATATTTTAAATGCAACATTTAAGAAACAGAGAGCACATCCAACTTAGGAGAGTGAAGTTAGTTTTGATTCTGGGACTTTTTTTTAATTTAACAATCAGCAATACTGCACAAACACTGATTCCTGTCGATAATTCGGTAAATGTGAGCAATGATATGCAGTTTAAGGTCACCTTTTCTGCTACACCTACCTTGCAAAGTTCAGGCAAAATAAGTTTGTATAAATCAAATGGCGCAATAGTAGAAACAATTGACCTTTCGAAAATGCCTACAGGAATGCCCATGTCTATAACCTGGCCCTGGACAGAGACGCTTAATGGAACAACCATAAGAGTTATTCCAGTGACTGTTGATGGTAAGTCTGTCTATATCCGGTTCTCAAGCAATGCTATGGACTTTAGCACCGGCTATTATATAACTGTCGAAAAATCTATATTCTCAAATGCTTCCTCACTCGGCTTCAATGGGATCACTGCAAACAACTGGAGTTTTACAACAAGATCAAAACCTGCTGCAGATTTAGAATACACTGTATCAGCCGATGGAACCGGGGACTTTGCAACGCTTCAGGGAGTTTTGAATTTCCTGCCTACAGGTAATGCCAATGCTAAAATATTGGTAAAAAACGGAACCTATATTGGACTAGCTTATATCAAGGGTAAAAATAAATATACTATAGAAGGAGAAAGCAAAACGGGAGTAATCATCAAAGGTTATAATAACTCTAATTTAAACGCAAGTACACACTGGAGATCTGTAGTGAATATTCAAGGCGATGATATCAATCTGATAAGTCTGACTTTTATCAATACAACTCCGAATGGGGGAAGCCAGGCAGAAGCATTAAAAGCAAGCGGAGCAAGGATTGTAATTGCGAACTGTGATTTTTACAGTTATCAGGATACTGTTTTGCTGGATGGAAAAGTCTATGTTAAAGACTGTATGCTTGAAGGGGATGTAGATTTTATCTGGGGAACAGGAGCAGTGTTTTTCCAGTCATGTGAGATCAGAGCCAATGATAATGGAGGTTATAATGTCATGGCCAGAAACAATAACTCAGTTCATGGTTATGCTTTTGCGGATTGCAAACTTACGCGTACCTCTTCAGCTACAACTATACATTATTTGGGTAGAGATGCAGGAGCGAATTATCCCTATGCTGAAATTGTTTACCTCAATTGCACTCTGGGATCACATATTCCAGTGGAAGGATGGAGCTTAAACAGTTCTATAGATGCTTCCAATATTATTTTCGCAGAATACAAAAGTGTAAATGAATTGGGAGCTTTGATAAATACTTCCGGAAGAAATCCTAAATCCAAACAGCTTACTGCAAGTCAGGCAGCTCAGTACAGAGATCTGAATTGGTTTTTTAATGGATGGACCCCTTTTGTTCCGACCTATGGTGTTAAAGATTGTGCAGGAGTTACGGGAGGTTCAGCCTTTAAAGATGACTGTGGTATTTGCGTTGGCGGCACTACAGGGAAATCAGCATGCGTTAAAGATTGCAACGGTATAGCAAACGGAACCGCAACCTTCGATATTTGCAGTCGATGCATAGGAGGAACGACAGGCAAAATAGCTTGTTCATCAGTAGGGGAAGCAGAAGATGAAGCCTGTAATTTTGATGGGGTTCTTGAAGCCAAAAATCCCGGTTTTAAAGGAACAGCATATATTAATGTTGATAATGCAATCGGAACAAGAATTCTATTTTCTATTAATGCTACCACTTCTGGAAATAAAACTTTTAGTTTTAGATATGCAAATGGCGGCGTTACGGATAGACCAGCTACAATTAAAGTTGATGGCAATGCTTTAACTTCCGCAATAAGTTTTCCAAGTACTGGGGAATTTACTACTTATAAGGCTGTAGATCTTACTATAAATCTAAGTTCCGGTTCTCATTTCCTTGAACTTGCTTCCGCAACAGCAGATGGACTAGCAAATATAGATCAGATTGGATATGTAAGTGCTGATATAAGCAAAGCTAGTTGTGAGGAAGTTGTTACTTCTATTGACAATGAAAGTGCTGCTCAATCTATTGTTATATATCCCAATCCAAGTCCGAGTAGCTTTCATATTCAGGTTTCAGCTCCTTTGAACATAGAGATTACAGATGCCGAAGGTAAGACAATTAATACATTTTATAATGTCACAGAACTTGAATTTGGCAATGATTTAAAACCTGGATTGTATTTAGCAAAAGTTCAAAACAAAGTATATAAGTTTGTGAAGTATTAAGATAGATGAAAATATTTATTCGAAATTGGATTTTAGTCTAAAGGAAAAACAGATGAGAAAAATTTTCCAGCATCATAGTTATTGCTCAGTAAAAATATATGTAAAAAAATAATAAATCCGGAAAAAGATCTTTTTCCGGATTTACAGTAAAAGTTAATGACTTTTATTAAAATTTGAAGGACAATCCTCCGCCTGCCAGTGGGCCACCTCCGACACCTACAAGGAAATTAAGACCGATATGATCTGTGAAGAAATATCTCATACCGAATTCAGCGCGTAAAGCTAGTGGAGATGCATTTTTAATTGAAATCTCCGGGATGTTAGGATTATCGGTTGTTTCCTTAAACTTACGGTTGGCATATCCGACTCCAAAAGAAAAATATGGATCAAACCTTTTAGAATTTCCCATGTGGATATTCAAAGTTGGCATAATTCTCAATCTTGAATAAGATGCTTCGTAACTATAAGTCTTACTGCCGTCAACTGATTGTCCTTCCACTGCAGTCAAGGCGTAGTTTGCATGAATACCCAGGCCAATTTTAGCACCTACCAAATATTCAAATTTAAGTCCTACAGGACCTACAGACTTATATTTTAAGTCTGCAAAATTGCCTAAGGCCTGATCAGCCTTATAAAAAGTTTTTACAACTCCGGTATATAAATTAGGACCTCCATAATAAGCGTCTACAATTACATTACCTTTTTCATAAACTTGTGCTTTAGCTAGCTGGCTAACGAATAAAGAACAAATAAAAATTAAAGAATAGATGTTAATTTTGATCATAAAATAATAATAATTTGATTTTACATTTTATACGCCCTTTCTGTATGAGGGTTTTATATATTGAAGTTTTAGGCGTTTTTGGCATATATTTTATAAAACGTTGTATTTCTTGCCTATAAAAAATAATAGAGCTATAAGATAAATCAGAATAAATATAATTAAAGGATGGTGTATAGTATTTATAGGTAAAAAGGAATTATTACCTGTTTTAAATTATGAATTCATCTTTTTAACGCTGTTTTCTTATGAATCCAGGAATCGAAAAAATAGTCATGTTAAGTATAAGTACTGAGCTTAGTAAAAGAGTAAATTAAGGAGGGAAGAGACGGTATTAATTTAGACACAAATGGGTAAAAGTCAACCATGTATCTGTGCAAAAGTATTTTAACTTACCGTTGGTTAGCAAATTCTAACTTTTATTTAAAATAGTGGTTCTTCATTTTCAGGAGATTTTAGTTTATGAAAATCAAAACAAAAATCGCAATAGGAATAGGGGTTTTGGTAATTCTTACACTTGCTCAAGGTATTGTTTGTAATATTTTTCTCATGAAGGCATCTGAAGCTTCAGGAAAAATTTTGCAAGACAACGGTGCTTCTATTGAATATACCAAAGAGATGATGGCAGCAATAGACCAGATATTTGAAATTTATATAAGGGAGAAGAATAATATAAAAGCTAATAAGTCTGAAGAAGCCTTGTTTAAATCGTTTGAAAAAAACTTGCTATCGGAGAAAAACAATATTACGGAAAAAGGAGAAAGGGAGATTGTGGAAAATTTATCGAAAATGTACCATGATTTTAAGAAGGAGGCAATGAATAAAAATTCTGAGCTAAATAAGAGTAATCATCTACTTATAGATCACTATATAAAGATAAAGGAATATCTTGTGGCCGTTTTAAGTATTAATATGGAAGCAATTAATCATAAGAATGATATAGCTAAAGGTATGAACAAGAAAGCGCTTTTATATATTTATATTGTTGAAGTACTTACCGTAATATGGATTTTACCTTTACTTTTTATATTACCAGCCTTAATTGCCAATCCTATTGAAGAACTTAAAGAGAAGATGAGAGAAATAGCTAAGGGAAACTTCAAACAAAAGATTATTGTAGTAAGAAATGATGAGTTAGGAGAGCTGGCTGAAGAGTTTAATCAAATGGCAGAAAAAATATATGAATATCAGCATAAAGGAAGGAGAAATGACCTTTTTTAGTAGTTCATTTAATTTAGAAAAGTCAAGATTTAAGATATGATTCCCTCGTTCGCTTATTTTTCCTTCCTGAACTTGCCTTTTCCTTAACTTTTAATGAACAATTAGACTCTACAAAATATTTGCAAATGAGAAGACAATCAATATATACTATTTTCTATAGAGCTTGCGGCAAGTATACTCTAAATATAGTGCCGACATTTACCTGACTTTCTACTTCAATTTTGCCTCCTGCATTATCTATAATTCTTTTTACAATATATAAGCCAACTCCGGAACCTTCCACATGGTTATGAAAGCGTTTGAACATGGTAAATAATTTATTGATATTCGATTCTCCAATCCCCATTCCGTTGTCTTTAACAGTTAATATGTAGAATCCCTCTTTATATTCCATACTGACCAAGACCTCAGCTGTGCGAGACGGGTGTCTGTATTTAACTGCATTGCTTATAAGATTGTAAACTATACTTTGAAAGTTTTTCCTGGAAAACCTTATATGACTGCAATTGGAATCATCAATCGTTACCAGGGCCCCGGATGCTTTTATCTGATCCTGAATAATAAATTTAACGTCTTCAATTACCTCTGTACAGTTTATTTCTTCTACGATCTCCTGAATCTGTTTCTGAACTTTGGTTATTTCCGTAAGATCATGAATGGTTGTTTTAAATCGCTGGATGGATGTATTGATCAAACTCAGGATATATCTGAATTCCTCATCTGCCTTTACCTTTTCATCTATGTTTTCTAACATGGAGGCAACTAAACCTTCTATATTGGAAATGGGCGCTTTAAGATCATGGGAAGCGGTATATATAAAATTGTCAAGATCATTATTAATGTTTATCAGTTCTTTGTTTTTTTCAGCCAAAGAATTTTCTGCGTTTTTAATATCAGTGATATCTCGCGAAGTTCCAGCTACTGCTTCAACTTCTCCAGATGCATTCATAACGGGAACAAATATATAATCGTAAACTCTCTCTCCAAGTATTGCATGAGGAAATGAGACCACGCCCCGCACTGGCTTTTTGGTAGCAACGATCTGGTCTATTTCTCTTTCATGCATTTCTGCATGCCATGGTTCATACCCATTTTCCAGCAAACTTTTGCCAATGGATTGTTCAAAGGTACTTCCCCACATTCTGAGCAGAGCTTCATTAGCATAGGTAAATCTGTAATCAAGATCAAACACATATATCAGATCAGGCGTGTTTCCTGTAATCGTTTCATAAAGCCGTTTCTGCCTGTCTGATTCATCTTTTGAAGCCTGCAATCTTTCTTCTGCGCGCTTTCGTTCTATTGCAATAGTAATAGTTCTTAATGCAAACTCAACGTTCTTTTTATCTGTACTGTTTGGTACATGGGGCGTTTGGTAGTATATCGAAAAAGTACCCAGTAATTTATCGCCTGAAAGAATCGGAGTTGACCAGCAAGCCTTTAATCCATGCATCAATGCCAGGTCTTTAAAACTCCTGCAAAGAGGGGCTGAAGCAATATCAGGTACAATAATTTCTTTTTTGAGAAATGCGGCTGTTCCGCACAAACCTACTGATTCACTAATGTAAATTCCATCAATCTCATCACTGTATTCTTTTGGTAAACTTGGGGAAGCGCCATGGCGCAGATGTTTTCCATCCTCATCAACCAAAAGAACGGAGCCTATTATTTTATGATCAGACCATTTTTCGATATTCAGAAGAAGCTGACTTAGTGACTCAGAAAGAGAATAACCCCTTGTAATCATTTCCAGTACCCTATTCTGTTCTTCTACCTGTTTTCTTGATTTAACCTGTTCTGTTACTTCGTCCGCGTGCACAAGAATGCCATAAATAATCCCTTTTGCATTAACCATTGGCTGGTACACAAAATTGACAAATGCTTCATCTAATTGTCCATCATTGTTACGGTCTAATTTTACATATGCTTCATTTCCTGTGAAAGATTTTCCAGATTGATAGACATCATCTAAAATATTAAAGAAGCCCTGGCTGGATAATTCTGGCAAGGCTTCACGAATGGGTCTTCCTATAATTTCCCGATTCGAGCCGACCAACTGCATATACCTGGGATTCGCAAGCTCAATAGTGTGCTCTGGCCCCATTAGCACAGCGATGATAGCGGGAGCCTGCATGAACAGATCATAAAGCTGCTGCCGCTCTGCATTCAGAGCCTTCTGGGCTTCTTTTCTGAGTTCGGCCATTTCCAGATGGGTCTGAACTCTGGCTAATAGTTCTTTTGAACTGAATGGTTTGACAAGGTAGTCGTCCGCACCTGCTTCTATCCCTTCAATAGTTGCTTCTTCATTGGCTTTAGCAGAGATAAGGATTACTGGCAAAGTGATGGTTTTGCCTGAGGACCTTAATTGTCTGACTAGTCCTATTCCGTCCAGATTCGGCATCATGACGTCCGAAAGAACCAGAGAGGGATTTTCTGTTTTTATTGCTTTTAGAGCTGCTTCTCCGTTACTTACTTCAATAACTTCATAATGCTCTATCAATAGCCTGGATAAGTATTCTCTCATATCCGGATTGTCATCCGCTATAAGAATTCTTTCTGTTTTCTTTTTGGTAAGATCTGTAACGAGAGGAGTTGTATTGGAATACTCAGATGTATTACGGTTAAAGGTTTCCCATTCCTCTTCTAAGTGAGGCAAGGCATTCAGGGTTATTGATTTTTTAGCATCCGGACTGGTAATTCGGTCTTCGGGAAGATGTGCTTTGCCCATTGGAATGGAAACAATAAAAGTAGTGCCTTTACCGGATTCACTTTCCACTTTAATGGTTCCATGATGCATTTTGACCAGTTCATTTACCATTGCCAATCCTATACCTGATCCTTCATGGGTTCTTCCTATGGAATTTTCTATTCTGTGAAACCTTGAGAAAAGATTGGGAAGTTCGGATTCAGGTATTCCTGTGCCTGTATCTTCTACGCTTAATTCAACATGTTGATTTATCTGTCTTAGAGAAACATCTATGGCCCCCTTAAAAGTAAATTTAAATGCATTGGAAATTAGATTAAATACAATCCTTTCCCACATAGTATGATCGACATAAACAGGTTCTGAAATAGTACCTGTTTTGACAGTGAATTTCAAACCTGCATTTTCCACAACTGACCGGAAAGAACTACTCAGTTCACAGGTAAACTTTGCCAGATCAGTTTTGCTGAATACCGCCTGAACCCGTCCTGCTTCCAAGCGGGAAAAATCCAGAAGGGTATTGACTAATTTCAGCAGCCTGAGACTATTTCTGTGTACAATATGAAGTTGTTCTTTATCTTCCTGACTTACCTGGGAATTATTCGAAATCAGCTCCTTCACTGGTCCTAAAATTAATGTTAAAGGAGTTCTGAATTCATGACTTACATTACTGAAGAATAATGTTTTGGCTTTGTCTATTTCGGCTAACGCTTCAACTCTTTTACGTTCTTCTTCGATGGCTCTTGTGTTGGCAAGCGCAATGGAGAGCTGGCCGGCTACAAGTCCTAGGAATTTTGAATATTCCTCATCTGCTTTAAGCCTGGAGCTTATTCCTGATACCAGAAATCCTGAGAGTTGATCTTTTCCTGATTTTAGCAAAGGCAGGATCATTGCTTTTGTCGGACATTCATCCCACGGACCTTGAGGAATGTAATTGAATTCAGATAAATTTTCCAGGAGCAAATTCCGAGGGGAAGACAATAATTCTGAAAATTTCCAGATGTCCTGTTTTTCTGACTGAAGTTCAATTACCAAAGG
The DNA here is from genome assembly GCF_000775915.1 of Sporocytophaga myxococcoides. NCBI lineage: Bacteria > Pseudomonadati > Bacteroidota > Cytophagia > Cytophagales > Cytophagaceae > Sporocytophaga > Sporocytophaga myxococcoides. Next base: position 5,923 of record NZ_BBLT01000009.1, on the reverse strand, counting down.
TGAATAGTTTTGACCTTTTTCTGCTCCTATAACTTCTTTTAAAATAGCACGCTTTTGCTCTTTGTCAAAAAGATAAATAAGTGCAAATGGAATATCGTTAGGATTTCTTTTCAATATCTCGGAAGAACAATCAAAAACCTCTTTTTCAGTTTTTACTTTAGTGAAAGCATCAGAGAGGTCATGCAGTGTAGTGAGCCTTCGTTGACTGATTACTTTATTGGTTTCTTCGCTTACAGCGCAAAAGAATCCTCCTATAACACCTTCATCGTTTGGTAAGGGACTGTATGAAAACGTATGATAGGTTTCCTCTTTAAATCCATGCCGCTCAAGAAAAAGTAGTAGGTTTTCATAATAAAGAGATTCTCCGTTAGTCATTACCCTGTCCCACATAGGACCAACTACATCCCAAACCTCTTTCCAGATGATTTTAGCAGATTTTCCTAAAGATTCTGGATGTTTTACACCTAGAGTGGGGGCGTATGCTTCGTTGTAGAACTTTATATAATCTTTGCCCCAGCCCAGCCACATAGGATATTTCGAACCAAGCATGAGTTTCAGGTAGGATTTCAGACTTGAAGGCCAAAGTTTAATAGGACCCAAAGTAGTCTGTTGCCAGTCTTTGGCAGCAATTAAAGATCCCATTTTTCCTAAATTTGAAAATTCATCCAAAGACTTATTTGCTTGCTTCTCCATCTCCAGTAATAATACTCTCTTATTCAATTATTTATTTAAGTAGTCAGTTCAAAAACATTATTTAATCATTCATAAAATAACTATTAAAGCTTGTAACAACTATTAATGTTCAGTTATTTTATACATCTCCAATTTCTGAATTTTAAAGGAATAACAAAAAGGTCTCTGAATTTGTACCATGAACAAGGAATATTATCGAATTAGATGATGTGGAGGGGTAATAATTTCTGTCTTATAATCTATAAACAAAAAGAGCTGGTGATGGCATAGTGCTCAAAGATTTCAAACCAGAATAGGGCAGTCTTACTTCATCCTATTGTCAAAATAGTCGAATACAACCTTGGATATATCTGCAATAATTTTTTCACTTACTGCTGTGTCCTCTTTTGAATCGGTTATAAAAACACTTATAAAATAATGACGTCCGTTTGGCAGGAAGATGATACCAATGTCGTTGACTGCTGCTGTAATACCTTCTTTGTTTGATCCGGACCAGCCTGTTTTGTGAGCGACTACTGTTCCTTCTGGAAGTTGTCCTTTTAATCTGTTTTTCCCAGTTTCTGTTTGTTTCATGATTGTCCATATGAAATCATGATGCTCAGCAGACAGAATTTTTTTGTCATTGTCGTAAAAATATGCAAGTATTTGAGTGGAGGTTTTTGGTGTTGTCCAATTCTTAAATTGCAAATCCCAATTGTTTTGCATCACTTCTTCATTGATTTTTACAGAAAAGTCCTTAAATCCTTTTTCCGTTATAAAATTTTCAACTACCTGAGGACCTCCGATAAGTTTCAAAAGAACATCACACCCGACATTGTCACTTAGCGAAACAGTGTATTCTAAAATTTCTGAAATTTTCAAGGATACACCATGAGGATACTTTTCTCTAATAGGACTATAAAGCCCAGGTAACATTTGATTCTCGTCAATTTTTATTATTTGATCTAGAGAGAATTTACCTTGTTCAATTTGGGATAAAACAGTCAACGCAATATGGAACTTAAAAACACTTTGCATAGGGAAATGCTTGTCCCCGTTTATGGATAAAGTATCCCTTCCGTTGTCTCCCATAATCGAGACTCCAACCTTTGCTTTTTTCGTTGATAAAACTTTTTCAATATCCCGCCTTAAAGATGTGTTCGATTGAGCATTTGTCCAGGTTGTACTAATTAGTATTAAAGCTAGTAATGTTAAATTTTTGAAAGTCATTTTTTTATTTACAAGTTATCTTGTCTAGTGCATCTTTCAGGACAATTAATCTAATTAAAATAGTAAGGTTTAAGGGTAATGTAACTTAAAGTTTCTGAATCGGAATTAAATTGGCTCGCCCTAAAAGGACATTAAAGTATTTACAATATTTCATCAAAACAAACTGGTCAATGTGAGAATTTTTTACCTTTGCCTCATAATTGTTTTTTTATCCTTTTTTTAGTTTTTATATGAGAGTATTTCTATTAAATGTATTTACATTGTTTTTATCATTATCGGTTTCAGGTCAATGGGTAAAGTTAACGAATCCAACCACCTATAAAGCAACTTTTCTGATGAACCAGGGGGATAAGGTTTATGCCAGTATCGGAGGGGCAATCACAGTAGGAGAAGAAGAACTAGGCCATTATAAATTTTATAATCTGGAATTGGCAAACTACAGGTATTCATGCGCAACTAAATGGAATAAGCATGTAGTAACCGGAAGTGAAAATGGATTTGTTGCTTTATATGGAGATATCTCTATTGCTGAACGTCTTTTCACGAAGTCAATCGGAAGTGGAGAAATTTACAATATAGAAATCAAAGACGAAAGAGTTTTATTTGCAACAGCCACGGGTATCTATATTTCAGATGATGTATTGAATACTGCACAAAGAATAACAGCAGGTATTCCAGAGGTTAAAACCAGACAGATCCGGATCATCAATGACAAAATATATGCAGCTTCTGATTCCGGACTATATGTATCAGAAAACTCCGGTGATCACTGGAAACTACTCGCTTTTCCTCGGAAAAAAGTAAACAGTGTGGAAAGTTTAAATGATACAATCTATTCAGGTACTAAAGCTGGCTTATTTTTCTCAACTGATGAAGGTAAAAACTGGACTCCCGTTCCTTACTTCGAGAATAAAGAAGTCAGCAAAATTTTTATAGATCAGTCTGATTTGTGGCTTACTTCAGGATATCATATTTTTAAGAAACTAAATGGAAATTGGCAGGAACAGTACCCTGGGCTTCCTGATCAAATCAATTCTATGGTTCGTGTTGGCAGTACCATATTTCTGAGTTCAATATTAGGTATTGTTTCTAAAAAAGATGGAGAGGAATGGAAGACGGCCAGGCTTCAGAATAATTTAGGAGATAAAAGAGAACTTGCAACACTAGCCTCTAATGGAAAGCACTTAATTGCAGGGGCAGAGGTTGGAGGAGTTTATTTGAGCAAGGATTTTGGTATTTCCTGGGAAATGAAAAGTCCTCCTGCAGAGGCCGGCGCTACTATTAGCAGTCTGCATATAAATAATAAGAGTTGGTTTGCGAGTAATTATATGAATACCTATCGTTCACAAGATTCATGCAAAACCTGGGCTTTAGCACAACAAGGATTACCTTCCGTTCCTATATCAGATATTAAAACATTTAATGATTCTTTATGGGTCTGTACCAGTGCTGGTTTGTACTTGTCTATGGATCAAGGTGATAACTGGTTTCAGTTTTTGTCTTCAGCTTCAAATAGTATAGTCAAAAATTCAAAAGGGGAGATTCTCCTTACCAGCGGTCAGAAATTGTTAAAGGCACCATTTCCATATATAAATTGGGATACAGTTACTTTCAGTAAGAATCTTACAAAACTTGTGCAGGCTGGAGATACTATGTATTTGTCAACAGCAGGAGACTACCTTTACAGATCTTTTAACGGAGGTTCAACCTGGGGAAAAATCTTTAAAGGATTAAATACAAGCAATGCCAATATTTATGAATTAACAGTCAATAAAGAATTTGCTGTCATAAGTATTGAGAATGTTATTTATGTTCTTCGTCATGCTTCTGATCAATGGACTTCATTTAACCAAACATTACCTTTTGGAGATATAAGGAACTTGATGATTCTTGATAATGATCTTTATACTATCGTTCAATTTCAAGGCTTATTCAGAAGGTCACTTTCAGACTTTGATGGACCAACTAGTATTGATCATCCTGCCCATGAAAAGGCTTCAGGCTTTTACCCCAATCCTGCAGTCAGCTATATTTATTTAAAAAACACCTCAAATGTTGAACAAGCAAACTTATACGATTTGTCAGGAAAACTTATCAGGTCTTTTGCAGATAGCGAAGCTCTGGATATTTCCGGTATTGAAAAAGGAATTTTCTTAATACGGATTACCCATAAGGACAAAACTGAAACTTTTGAAAGGTTGATTAAATATTGATTTGAAAAGTTAGAGACAGATATAAAATTGCCACTAAAGGATCTTTAGTGGCAATTTTGTTTATATCATGTTCTTGGTGATTCTTTTGGTGAGACTTTATGATAGCAGCGAAGGAGTAGCAGATAGAAATGCAATTGCTATTCCCAAATTATTCGTTAAAAAGAGGATTAGAGTAACTATATAAGACTTAAACTTTTGTAGCAGAAAAGATCACAATTGTTTTTAGATAAAGGTGAGGAAGGGATTGTTTAAGGTCCCTTCCTGTTAAAAATTATTTTTTTTATAACTGTTGTCCGGCCGTTTAGCTTCAATGTTTCCAGATGGTTATCTTACTTTCTGGAATCTGAATCGGTATTAGATAGAATCTGTAGCCAGCCTTTGTATTCGTCTTGACCACAACCTGTTTTTAAATAATAATAATAAATACCATCTGCAATATTATCAGCTTTCCATGTCCCATCATAATTTTTTGCTTCATATACGCGACTTCCCCAACGATTATATATCTCAACAAAAGACCCTTCAGGGAACATTTTATTATCGTAGTTCTTTTCTTCTACAATTTTAAAGGCATCATTTTTACCATCTCCATTAGGTGTAATTAAATTTGGAATAAAAAGAGCTTGTTTATGGATCGCATGAATGCTTATTGTATCTGGAAATGTTTGGCAACCAGGCTGATCTAAATCCTTTACATATACTAAATAGTAATTATCAATACCGTCCGGAGTAATGTCTAAATAATTGAGTTTGGTAGATATTGTATCCATGTTTTTAGTATTGATCCATTCATAACTATAATGATCTGATCCACCTTTAGCAAAAACCGTTACTCTTCTTGCAACACCTACACACAGAGTATCCATTGGAGTATCTATGGATGCTATATCAAATCCTGGAAGGCCGACCGTAATATTGATTGTATCGGATTTGTCAGGACCACAACCCCCTTTAATGGTATATATATAAGAATAGGTTAATCCGGCTTCTAAGCCCGTTACACGAATACTATCTGATGCGGGATCTCCAATAATTATAGCATCATTGGTGTTGTAGACGGACCATTTACCAGCACCTACAGCAGGAGTTAAAGCATATAGATCCAAATAAGAATTACAGGTTATAATATCCTTTCCTAAATCTACCGGAGAATTATCCGGTAAATGGATGATCTCAAAATCTCTTGAAAGATTTGAAGCACAACCAGAATCAGAAGTAAAATATATGTGATAATTACCTGCTTCAGCTAATGTAATGGAAGGATTACTGCCTAATGCTATAGTTTCCTTAAACCATTTGAATGTACCCGAAAAATTTCCGGATTGAGCAAACAATGTCACTGATGCTCCCGGACAGAAGGCTAATGGGCCGTCTGCAGTGAAAGTTGGCTGTGGCGGAATCGGATTTACTGTCACAGTTACAGATAAGGAGGTATCGGATGGACAAGCATTAGTAGAAACATATTTTACTGTGTATGTTCCTGATGTGGTTACCCTTAATGGATTGTTAGTGGAACCTGTAGACCAGGTAAAGGTGCCGCCTGTAAAACCTGAACTGCTGGCAGTAAGATCTACTGAACCACCATCACAGAAAGTCAGTGGACCACTGGACGTAATTTCCGGTTTTGGAGGAATTGGATTAACGACCACTTTAATACTGTCTGATACTTCAGAAGCACATATTTCGTCAGAAACAAAGCTTACGGAGTACATTCCGCTAGTAGTGACGGTCAAAGGATTATCAGTTGATCCGGTCGACCAGGTAAAGGTTCCCCCAGTAAAGTCCTTGCTGCTCGCAGTAAGATCAAC